>JAXDPG010000187.1:0-10817 GCA_034668485.1 Sphingomonadales bacterium | reverse complement strand
CGCATCCCTTACGCAATCTGCCGCGGGTTACAGGCGGAAGTCGGTGATCCGGCCGTCGCCCCGGGCGGTGAAGGTGAAATCGTCCCGCCCAGAGCCACGATCGTAACGGTCGTAACGGTCGTAGCCGCCGCGGTCGTAGCCGTAGCCGCCGCCATAACCGGCCTGGACCAGCCCGCGGACCCGGTAACGGTCGTTGCCGACACGGTCGACGTCGGTGATCTGGACGCCGCCGCGGCCCATGCGCTGGGCTTCGTTGGCGCAGGCCTGGACGGCGTAATTATAGTTGCTCCGGTAACGATTGCCGTAGCCGTAGCCGTAGCGGCCGTCGTCGCGGCCGACCGCCGAAGCGATGGCGGAAATACCGCCGATGACGGCGATGCCGGTGATGATGTCGCCCGCGTCGATGCCGTTATGGCGATCGTAACGCCGGTACTGCGCGTCGGCGGGGCTGGCGAAGCTGATCGCGGCGACAGCGGCGGCACCCGCGCCCAGCATGGTCTTCGAGATGGCCTTCATGGCAATTTCCTTCCTGTAGACGAGGGGCCGCACAGGCGTGCCCTATGCTCCCCGTCTACAGGATCGGGTCTGAGTCCGTGCTGAACCGGCCTGTCGGCTAATATTCAGCTTTGTCAGACGTCTGGATCAGGGCATCCAGGCGTCGGCCGGCGGGATTTCGGCATGCTGGTGGCCGTGGCCACTCTCCATCGCGGCGAAGGCGGCAAAAGGCGCGGCGGCGCCGAAGCTGAAATCGGCCGCCGAGAGCTTGTTCGCCTTGTAGCCGTCGAGCGTGATCGAATCCGTCGTGCCCCAGCTGATCATCGAATTGCCGCCGACATTGACGATGGTGAGGTCGGAGAAATCGTCGACTCCGGATATGCCCTGGAGCGAGATGATGTCCTTCTTGGCGAAATCGGTGACGTGATCGTCGCCCGAGGCCGGCCCGAAGACGAAAATGTCCTCGCCCTGGCCGCCGGTGAGCATGTCGTCGCCGCCGCCGCCGTTCAGAATGTCGTTGCCCTTGCCGCCGACGAGCGTGTCGTTGCCGACCGGCGCGCCCCGCGAGCCGACGTCGGCATAGGTGACGATCGGACCTGAGCCGCCGAGACCGTGGGTGTCCGCCATGACGCGACCGTCGCCGTAGAGCGTGTCCGCGCCGTCGCCGCCGATCAGCGTATCGTTGCCCTCGTCGCCGGCGAGAAGGTTGTTGCCGCCGTCCCCGGTGAGGTTGTCGTCGTAGATGGAGCCGGAGAGATTCTCGAAGCCCGACGCGTTCATCATCCCCTGCTCGGTATTCTGGGCCGCGCCCTGGAGCGCGAGGGAGACGGTGACGCCGGCCGCGGTGATGTCGCTCTCATTGCCGTAGAGCGACCAGGTGTCGGTGCCGAGACCGCCGGACAAGGTGTGGGTGCCGGTGCCGACCTCGACGAGGTCGTTGCCGCCGCCCGCCGAGATGATGTCGTTGCCGGTGACGCCCGAGCCGTCCGAGCCGCCCCAGAGCCAATTGTCGCCATTGTCGCCGGTGAGGACGTCGTTGAACTTGGTGCCGGAGAGATTCTCGATGCCGCTCAGCGTATCCATGCCCTGCGAGCCGGTATTCTGGGCGATTCCGACGATGTTGAGGTCGACCGTCACCCCGGCGGTGGCGCCGGTGGCGTAGGCGGCGCGATCCCAGCCCGCGCCGCCGTTGACGACATCGTCGCCGAGGCCGCCGTTCAGGAAGTCGTCGCCATTGCCGCCCAGCAGGACGTCGTTGCCGGCCTGGCCGCGCAGGAAGTCGTGGCCGTTCCCTCCGGCCAGCATGTTGGCGTTGAGGTTGCCGCTGATCACGTCGTTGAAGGCCGAGCCGGTGACGTTCTCGATGCTGATCAGAATGTCGTCGCCGGCGGCGCCGCTCGAGCTGCCGGTGCCGGCGGTCAGGAAGACCTGCACGTCGCCCGACGCCGAGGCGTAGCTCGCCGTGTCGATGCCGCCGCCGCCGTTGATCGTGTCGTCGCCGTCGCCGCCTTCGAGGACGTCGTCGCCGGCGGGAGCTTCATCGGGAAGCAGGCTGGCGTCGGCATAGGTGACGATCGGGCCGGAGCCGCCGGTGCCGTGGCTGTCCACGCCGACGCGGCCGTCGCCGTAGAGAATGTCGTTGCCCGCGCCGCCGCTCAGCGAGTCGTTGCCGGCATCGCCCGCGAGCAGATTGGCGTTGCCGTCGCCCGTCAGCGTGTCGCCGAACTCCGATCCGGACAAATTCTCGAACCCGGTCAGGGTCATCATGCCCTGGCCCGTATTCTGCGCCGCGCCCTGGAGGAGCAGCGAAACACTGACTCCGCCGGTAATGTTGACTCCGACCGGGAAGCCGAGCGTGTCGGTGCCGAGGCCGCCGTCGACGAGCTGGGTGCCGGCGCCGACCTGGATCAGATCGTTGCCGCCATTGCCCGAGATGGTGTCGTTGCCGGCATTCCCCCACAGCCAATTGTCGCCGCCATTGCCGATCAGCGTATCGTCGAAGGCCGTGCCTGACGCATGCTCGATGCCGATCAGGGTGTCGTTGCCCTGGCCGGTATTCTGGGCGACGCCCTGGATGTTGAGGTCGACGGTCACCGCCGCGATCGCGCCGGTGAAATAGGCGACGCGGTCGAAGCCGGCGCCGCCGTCGAGCAGGTCGTCGCCATTGCCGCCGTTGAGGAAGTCGTCGCCATTGCCGCCGAGCAGGGTGTCGTTGCCGTCGCGGCCGCGGAGCGAATCATGGCCGCCGCCGCCGGTAAGGACGTTGTCGAGATTGCTGCCGAGGAGCTGGTCGTCGAAGGCCGAACCGGTGGCATTCTCGATGCCGATCAACGTGTCGCTGCCGGCCGCGCCTTCCGAGCCGCCGGTGCCGACGTTGAGGAAGACCTGCACGGCGCCGCTCGCGGAGGCGTAGCTCGCCGTATCGGAGCCGCCGCCGCCGTTGATAATATCGTCGCCGTCGCCGCCCTCGAGGATGTCGTCGCCGTCGACCAGCAGGGGATCGAGCGAGGTCACGTCCTGATAGGTGATCATCGGGCCGGAAAGGCCGGTGCCGTGGGTGTCGACGATGATCCGGCCGTCGCCGTACAGCACGTCGTTGCCCGCGCCGCCCGCGAGGCTGTCGTTGCCGGTGTCGCCGGCCAGCACGTTGTCGGTGCCGTCGCCGGTAAGCGAGTCGTTGCCAGAGGATCCGGAAAGATTCTCGAAGCCGGAGATCGTCATCGTGCCGATCCCGGTGACCTGCGCCGCCCCCTGGAGGAGCAGCGAGACGGTGGCTCCGGCGACCGCGGCGTCGTTGCCCCAGAGCGATAAGGTGTCGTTGCCGGTGCCGCCGTCGGCGTTCACGTTCCCCGGCCCGACCTCGACGAGGTCGTTGCCGCCGAAAGCGTTGATCGTATCGTCGCCATTCTCGCCCCACAGCCAGTTGTCGCCGTCATTGCCCTGGATGAGGTCGGCGAACTCGGTGCCCGACGCGTTCTCGATGCCGACGAGCGTATCCATTCCCAGCAAGGTGTTCTGAGCGACGCCCTGGATCCGAAGGTCGACGGCGATGCCGCTCGTCGCGGTGAAGAAGGCGACCCGGTCGAGGCCGGCGCCGCCGTCGATGAGGTCGTCGCCGAAGCCGCCGCGCAGATAATCGTCGCCATTGCCGCCGAGCAGGATGTCGTTGCCGTCCTCGCCGCGCAGATTGTCGTGGCCGTCGCCGCCGTCGACGAGGTCGTTGCCCTGGCCGGCGTTGACGAGGTCGTTGCCGGCGAAGGCGTTGATCGTGTCGTCGGCCGGCGTGCCGTTGAGGAAATCGTCGCCCGAAGTGCCGTTGATGATCGCCATGTCTTCCCCCTCGCGCGCAGCGGCGCGGTTGCTGGTGTCTAATTCTGCCTGACGGGAGGGACGCTGGGTCCTCCCCCTCCCCCAAGACGACTCGCGCGATCAACCTACATCAAGCGGCGAAGCAGGCCAAACGTCATTGGTTAATGGGATATCTTGCGCTGCGGACAGGCGAAAACCCGCGGCCGGGCCACGGCCGCGGGTTTCGCTGAGACCGCGAGGTCAGGCGGCGCTGGCCGTGGCGCCCTCAACGCCCTTGGGATCGGGGCCGTATTGGTTAGGGCCCCTGGTGCCCTCCATCACCATGAAGACGAGCAGCGCGACGAAGCCGATGAGGGCGATCACGAGCACGATCATCGCGAGCCCGAGCCCGGCCAGGCCGAGGAATGGCAGGACCATGGAGACGAGCAGCGGTCCGTAGCCGATCATCAGCCACCAGCCGGACCGGTTGGTGTCGTGAAGACGCCGGATCCCGACGGCGAGGCTGGGAACCAGGATGGCAAGCTCGAACAGGATGGTCAGCGGCCCATATTGCCCGATCATCCCGCGCAGGCCGAGGATGCCTTCGATGAGATAGAGGACCACGAACACGGCGACGCAAAGCAGGACGAACATCCAATATTCCTTACGGCGCGAGCGCCCGGTGAATTCCGCATATTTCTTAAGCGGCAGCGTTGCCCATTCCATCAGCTTTCCCCCTTGTTGTTCGGACGATCCGAAGCGGGCAGCCTAACCTTAACGGGCGCGATGACAAGCCCACGTGGCGGAGCCTCTTGCGAGGCGGGGAACAGGCTCTCCCAAGGGCAGTTGAAGCGATGGGGAAGTCCCTCGCCCGGGGAGACGATGATGGTCACGCACATGGACGATCGGAGCTACTGGAACGCAACCGCGGAGCCGACCGGCTTTCCCGCGCTGGCGGGCGATCTCGCCGTCGACGTGGCCGTCATCGGCGGCGGCATCGTCGGCGTGACCACCGCGAGGCTGCTCAAGGACCGCGGGCTCAGCGTCGCCCTGGTCGAGGCGCGGCGGGTCGGGCGGGAAGTGACCGGCAAATCGACCGCGAAGATGAGCTCGCAGCATGGCAGCACGCGCTACCAGACCCTGGTGAGCAAGTTCGGCGAGGACCGCGCCCGGCTCTACGCCGAGGCGCAGGAGGCCGGCATCCGGCGCATCTCCGAGCTGGCGGCCCGGCACAACATCGACGCCGACATCGAGCCGATGCCCGCTTTCGTCTACACGCGCGACGAAAGCTACGTTGCTCAGCTCGAGAAGGAAGTGGAGGTCGCTCGGCGACTCGGCCTTCCGGCCAGCCTGACCCGCGACACCGGCCTGCCGTTCGACGTGCTCACGGCGATGCGCTGGGACGGCCAGGCCCAGTTCCATCCGGTCAAATATGTCGTTGGCCTCGCCGCGACCCTTCCGGGCGACGGCTGCCACGTCTTCGAGAACAGCCGGGCGATCGACTATGAGCCGACCCGAGTCGTCACCGGAAGCGGCACCGTCTCCGCGCGCCACGTGGTGATGGCCACCCACCTGCCGCTCGGCCAGGTCGGCATGTTCTATGCGACCAACTATCCCAAGGCCGAGCCGGTGATCGCCGCGCCGATCCGCCGGGTCCCGCCGGGCATGTACAAAAATGCGGAGCAGCCGGGCCATTCGATCCGCACCCACCGCGGTGCCGACGGACGGGTCTACGCTATCGTCGCCGGCACCCACTTCAAACCCGGCCACCCCGACGAGGAACAACGTTATATCGCCGACATCGAGCGGTGGCTGACGGAGAATTTCGAGGCTGGGCCGATCGAATATCGCTGGATCAACGAGGATTACACACCGATGGACGGGGCGCCGTTCATCGGCTGGTCGTGGCGGTCCGTCGGCTATCTCGTCGCCACCGGCTTCGACGCCTGGGGGATCAGCAACGGCACCGTCGCCGCCGAGATCATCGCCGACCTCGCGACCGGGAAGGAGAATCGCTGGCTCGAGATGTTCGACGCGACCCGAGTCAAGCCGATCGCCGGCGGGCCGGAATTCATCAAGGAGAATGCGTCGGTCGCTGCGCACCTGGTCGGCGGCTATCTGGGGAGCAAGGCCAAGTCCTGCGAGGAACTGAAGCCCGGCGAGGCCGCGATCCTGAAGATCGACGGCGACAATGTCGCGGCTTTCCGTGACGAGGGCGGCGCCGTCCACGCCGTCTCGGCGGTGTGCACCCACATGGGCTGCCTGGTCGGGTGGAACGAGACCGACCGAACCTGGGACTGCCCCTGCCACGGTTCGCGCTTCGAGCTGTCGGGCGAGGTCATCCACGGTCCGGCGACGCAGCCGCTGGGGTCGAAAATAACCGGCTAGGACCGACCTGATTTTCGCCACAAAATGCTGCAAGGCACAATCTGTGTGATGGAACGGTCGCGGGGACCTGGGGCACATGGGGCGGATGAACTACGTTTCGCGCAGCCCGGTAGCGGCCGCCGAGCCGGCGCTGTCGGTCCCGCCGCTGCCGCCGCTGTTCCGGATCGGTAAGAAGCTGAGGCACCCTATCGGCGCCGTGATCGCGCGCTCTTCCAAGGTCGGCGACGCGCCGGTCCACGACGCGGCGCTGTTTCCGTGGATCGCCGGGCTCGAGTCCCGCTGGCCGGAGATACGCGCCGAGGCCGACGAGCTGCTCGCCCATGAGGACGGCATCCCACCCCTGGCCGAGATTTCGCCCGATCATCGGCGCATCGCCCCGCCCGGCAAATGGAAATCCTTCTTCCTGTGGGGCTACGGCTATCGCAACGAGGAGAATATCGCGCGCTGCCCGAAGACGGCGGCGGCGGTCGCGGCCGTTCCCGGACTCAACAGCGCCTTCTTCTCGATCCTCGCCCCGGGCGCGCACATCCCCCGCCACCGCGGAGTCACCAAGGCGATCCTCACCGCCCATCTCGGGCTGATCGTCCCCAGGCAGCGCGAAGCTTGCCGGATGCAGGTCGACGACCGCCAGCTGCACTGGGACGAGGGCAAGACCTTCGTCTTCGACGATTGCTATCACCACGAAGTGTGGAACGACACCGACGAGCAGAGGGTGATCCTGCTCATCCAGTTCCGCCGCCCGGCCAGGCTGGTCGGCCGGATCGTCGGCAGCCTGTTCCTCGCCGGCGTCCGCCATTCGCGCTTCGTCCAGGACGCGCGCTCCAGCCTCGGCAACTGGGAGAAAGCGATGCAGAAGCTCGAACGCGAGCCCGAGGGCGCCTAGCGCGATCTCCAGAAGGTTATGGGTCTTTCGTCATGCCGGGGTGACGATTTCGACCCGATCCCCTCGCCGCTTTAGAAACGGAAGCGCAAGGTGCCGCGGACGCTGGTCGGAGCGCCGGGCATGATGTTATTGTCGTTGAAGGCCGACGAGAAATAGTCGCTGCCGAGCAAATTCTCGACGTTGACCTGCGCTTCGATCGATTTCGTCACGGCGAAATAGGCGGCCGCATCGACGCGGGTGAAGGCGGGCAGGATCACCGTATTGCCGATCGAGGTGAAGCTTTTCGACTGGTGATAGACGCCGAGCCCGGCGCCCAGGCGCCGGCTGAAATCGTAGCGCGTCCAGAAGCTCGCCTGGTGGCGCGGGACGAGCGCGACCTTGCGCCCGGCCGGGGCGGCGGCGGTGGTCCGCCTGATCTCGGCGTCCTGGAGGGCGTAGCCGGCGCTGACGCTCCAGTTCGGCCGGACCTCGCCGGTGAGCCCGACCTCGAGGCCCTGGCTGCGCTGCTCCCCGGTGAGGATCGTTCGGCTCGGATCGGCCGGGTCTGTCGCCCGGGTGTTGCTCCGGTCGAGCCGGTACAGAGCCGCCGTCAGGCTGAGCGTGCGGCGCAAGTCCCATTTGAAGCCGAGCTCATAATTGACGAACTTCTCGGGTTCGAGCGCGGCCAGGGTCAGGTCGAGCGAGCTGAACTGGTCGCCCGACTGGGGAAGGAAGGATCGGCTGTAGCTGGCGTAGAAGGAGATCGCCTCGTTCGGCTTCAGCACCAGCCCGGCGCGCGGCGACCACAGGCCGTCTGTGCGATCGAAGCTTCGGCCGGTCAGAAGATCGTCGACCTTCAGCTCGAAGCGGTCGTGACGGCCGCCGAGGATCAGGTCGACATGCTCGCCGATCGAGATCTGGTCCTGGAGGTAGAAAGCGAGCGCCTCCGCGTCGCTGCGCACCCGGCGCTCGCCGGCGCCGGAGCGGAAGGTGGCGGGCGGAACCGCGATTCGGCGCGCGAGCGCGACGAAGGTGCGGCGGCCGCCGCCGGTGGTCGCCACGCCCGAATCGAAGAAGCCGTTGACATGGTCGACGCGGCTTTCCTGGTCGCCATATTCGACGCCGGCGAGGAGGACGTGCCTGAGCGGCCCGGTCGCGACTTCCCAGACGAGGTCGTTCTGGCTGAACAGATTGCGGCGGCTCGTCCCGTCCTCATAGGCCTCGATGCCGACCTGCGGCACGCCGCCGACGATCGTCACCGGCGTCTGGGCCATCGCGTTGCGGTAGAGTTTTTCATAGTCGCCGTAGAGCAGGCGGCTGGTCAGGCTGAGCGACTCCGAGAATTCGTGCCGCGTTTGGCCGCGAAGGACGTGGGCCTCGAAGCGGGTGAAGTTGAGCCCGGGGACGCCGAAGAAGGCGCGGTCGAACCCCTCCAGAGGCCGCGCCGGGGCGGCGAGCGTGCCCGGCCCCGCCGACGGGACGCCGCGGTCGACGGTGCGCTCGTCGTCGGCATATTCGTAGCCGAGGTCGATCCGGGTTGAAGCGCCGGGCGTCAGGGCCAGGGTCGGGTTGAGGCCGATGCGGCGCCCTTGGTAGAAATCGCGATGGTTGGCGAATTCCTCGTAAACCCCGTTGAGGCGGACCGAGAGGAGGCCCGAGACGGCGTGATTGAGGTCCGCCTCGACCCCCCACGCGCCCCAATTGTCGAGCGACGAGCCGGCACGGGCGAAGGAGCCGGGCTCGGGCCGCTTGGTCACCCGGTTGACGATGCCGCCGCCGCCGCCGCGGCCGAAGATCATCGCGTTAGGACCCTTGAGGACTTCGACGCGCTCGAGATTGTAGAGGCCTCGATAATATTGGACGTCGTCCCTGAGGCCGTCGACGAAGAAGTCGGCCGTGCTGCTGTTGCCCCTGAGGATGATCTGGTCGCGATGGCCCTCGCCCTGGCTGATCACCGCGCCGGGGACGTAGCGGAGGACGTCGGCGATCGACTGCATCGCCTGGTCGTCGGCCTGCTTCTCGGTGACGATGCTGATCGCCTGCGGGATGTCGTTGAGCTCGGTCGGCGTTCGGGTGGCCGTGCTGGTCGAGTCAGGCCTGTAGCGGTCGCGGCTGCCGGTGACGACGATCGTGCCCGGATCGGTCTCGATCGCCGCTTCGGCCGCCAGCAGCGGCGACGCGAGGCCTGCGGCCAGCGCGATCAGGGAAACCCGGAAAAGCAACGTCGATACCCCTTGCCGCATCTTTGCGTTGGAGCCGGCCTATCGCTATTGCGAATGTTTCGCAATAGCATTCGCAACTGTCGTGCTGAGCTTGCGTCGGCCTCCAGGCTGGGGCCACCTAGCGGGCTTCGGCGAGGATGCGCTGGCCGATATGCATTCGCCGCGCGAGCATCTCCGATCCTGCATAGGACAAGTGGCCGTTGGAGATGTAGACGATCCGTCCGGCATCGATCGTCGGATAGCGGTCGCCGCGGCGCAGAGCGTCGTCGAACATGATCACGTTGACTCCGAGCGTGCCCGGCACGCGGTGCAGCAACTCGAGCACGGCGGCGCGCTTGCGGCGATATTCGGAGTCGCGGATCGAGCAATCCGCGTTCGGGCCCAGGGTCGGCAGGCCCCGAAGCACGCGCTCCGCGCACAGGCCCGCGTCCCAGTCCATGGCCGGCGGCGGGGCGATGAAGACGACCTTGCGGCCCATCGCCCGAAGCGCGCCGACGGTCCGGGCCAGGCCGCGCAGTCCCGCCTCGATGCTGGCCGGCCGCGCTACCACCTTGCCGTCGGGATCCCGCTCGACCACGTGATAATCGGCGGCGTCGGTATAGGCCTTCATCACGCTGGCGATCACCACCGTTCGGATCGACGGATTGCGGCGGATGTAATCGAGGACGTCGTCGTTGAAGGTGAGGCAGCCGTCGGCCCAGGCGCGGTTGAACTGAGCGCCCGGCAGGTCCACCACCGGCGACGTGCCGATGAGGGGCCCGCAGACATATTTGGTCGCCTGGACGATCCGTTCACTGCCTCGCTCGGCGACGATGCCGGGAACCAGGTGCATCGCGTAGCTGTCGCCCCATACCATCATCGTCGGCGGGGATCCGGTCATGCAGCCGGGCGGCGGAGCATAGCTGGTCTTGGAGACGCAGGCCTGGCCGAGGCCGGTATTGCCGCGCCGGGCGTCGGCATAGGCCTGGGGCGCCCCGCCGCTCGCGATCGTCGCATAGGGGATCGCGATCACCAGCGTCGATACCGAAGCGGCCAGGGCCGCCCGGCGCCAGCTGAAACGGATCGGTGCCGAGCGGATCGGATTTTCGATCCAGCGATACTGCGCCCAGGCGAGAAGGATTGAGAGCGGCATGATGGCGACCCTGATCCAGGGCGGCGCGTTGCCGGGCCAGACGTTGGCGGCAAGCGCGAAGATCGGCCAGTGGACGAGGTAGAGCGAGTAGGAGATGTCGCCGATGAACGCGACCGGCCGGGTCGCCCGGCCGTTCAGCGCGCCGTGGCAGCGAAGGATGACGACCAGGGTTGCCGCGCAGACGATCACGGCGTCGATGCCGGGGTGGAGCGCACCGATCGGACGGAAGGGGATGACGAGCATTGCGGCGAGCGCCGGCCAGAACAGCGCCCCGGCGAGGCGCTGCCATGCCGGCCGGCTGACGACGAAGGCGGCGAACGATCCGAAGCCAAGCTCCCAGGCGCGGGTCGGGAAGAAATAGAAGGCGATCTCAGGCCTCCACTGGCCGACGGCGATGCACGCGGCCAGGCTCCCGAACAGGATCAGGACG
>JAXDPG010000186.1:0-3213 GCA_034668485.1 Sphingomonadales bacterium | reverse complement strand
GGCGTTGATGCCACCGATCGAGACTCCGGCGACGGTGTCGGGCCACAGGCCTGCCTCGTGCAAGGCCTGGTAGACGCCGGCCTGGTAGGCGCCCAGCGCTCCGCCTCCCTGGAGAACGAGGACCGTCTGGCCGAACGAGCGGATGTCGTCGCGGTGGCTGTTCATTCCCAGTCCTTTCAGGCTGCCGCTTCGAGCGGCTGGGCGTTGGGGGTGTCGGCGGGGATGTCGCCGGTGATGAGCCGGGCGCCGCGCTCGAAGGTGAGGTAGTTCCACAGCCAGGAGAGGCTGACGGTGAGGCGGCTGCGGAAGCCGACCAAGAACCAGATGTGGGCGAACGACCAGAGCAGCCACGCCGGAAAACCGGTGAGGTGGATCCGGCCGAAGTCGATCACGGCCCGCCGCCGGCCGATCGTCGCGAGATTGCCGTAGCCGCGATAGCGGAAGGAGCGCGCGGCGCGGCCGAGGATCCGGGCGGCGGCATATTGGCCCTGCTGCTTGGCGACCGGCGCAACGCCGGGCAGCGGCCGGTCGCCCGGACCGGGGCAGGCGGCCGTGTCGCCAATCGCGAAGATGCGATCCTGTCCGGGCACCAGCAGGTCCGGCCCCACCACCACCCGGCCGGCGCGATCGCAAGGCGCCTTCAGCCATGACGCCGCCGGCGAGGCCTGGACGCCCGCCGCCCAGATCATGGTGTGCGCTCTAACGGTCTCCTCCCCGATGCGAACATGGCTGCTGCCAATGCCGGTGACGGGGGTGCCGAGGCGGACTTCTACACCCAGCTGCTCGATCGCGCGCCGCGCCTTCGCGGACAGCGCTTCTGGGAAGGTCGGCAGCAGCCTCGGCCCGGCTTCGACCAGCAGCACGCGGGAGCAATGCGGGGTGATGCTGCGGAAGTCGCGCGAGACGGACTTGCGCGCCAGCTCGGCGATGGCGCCCGCCATTTCGACCCCGGTGGGCCCACCGCCGATGACGACGAACGTGAGCAGAGCCTGCCGCCGCGCCTTGTCGATCTCGGTCTCGGCCCGCTCGAGCGCGAGCAGGACCTTGCGGCGGACCGCGGTGGCGTCTTCGATGGTCTTGATGCCCGGCGCGTGCTCGGCCCAGTCGTCACGGCCGAAATAGGAATGGCGGGCGCCGGTGGCGAGGATCAGCCAATCGTAGGCAAGGCTGCCGCCGCTGCAGAGCCGCACTTGCCGGCGCCCTGCTTCGACACCGATGACGCTGTCGAGCAGGACGCGGGTGTTGGCGGATCGGCAGAGGATCGACCGGATCGGCGCCGCAATGTCGGCGGGAGACAAAGCCGCCGTGGCCACCTGATAAAGCAGAGGCTGGAAAAGGTGGTGGTTGCGCTGGTCGACCACGGTGACGTCGACCGCCTTATTCGCCAGTGCTTGCGCGGCGGCGAGGCCGCCGAAGCCGGCGCCGACGATCACGACATGGGGCCGCGTCACTGGGGCCTCCCGTGCGAAGCGAGCTCGGCGAGGATCCCGGCAGCCGGCGGCCGCTGCTGGAGAAGCTTGCCGCACGTGCCGTTGAGGCAGCCAAACACCGCGGCGAGATCCCGGCGCAGTGCCGGAGGGGGAGGGGCCTGGGTCGCCATTTCAGTGGGCCGTCCAGCCGCCGTCGACGGGCAGAGCCGCGCCGGTGATCGAGCGGCCGCCGGGACCGCAGAGGAAGACGGCGAGCGCGCCCAGCTCCTCGACCTCGGCGAAGCGCTTGTTGGGCTGGGCGGCGAGCAGCACGTCCCTGATCACCGCCTCGCGGGAGATGCCGCGGGCGCGCGCTGTGTCGCCGATCTGATTTTCGACCAGCGGCGTCCAGACGTAGCCGGGGCAGATGGCATTGCAAGTGACGTTATGCTCGGCGCCCTCGAGCGCCACTGTCTTGGTCAGCCCGACGATGCCGTGCTTCGCCGCGACATAGGCGCTCTTGAAGGGCGAGGCTACGAGGCCATGGGCGGAGGCCACGTTGACGATCCGGCCGAACCCGGCCCCCTTCATCGGCCCGAAGGCCGCGCCGATGGTGTGGAATGCGGCGGAGAGGTTGAGCGCGATGATCGCGTCGTAGCGGTCGGGCGGGAAGCTCTCGATCGGGCTGACATGCTGGATGCCGGCATTGTTTACCAGGATGTCGACCCGGCCGAACGCCTCGATCGTGTCCTCGACGAGCGCGCAGGCCTGCTCCGGCCGCATCAGGTTCGCGGCGTTGTAGACGACGCGCGTGGAGCAGCTCTCCTGGATCTCCCGGCAGACGAAGTCGACCTGATCGCGGTCGCCGAGGCCGTTGATGACGACGTCGGCGCCGGCTGCGGCGAGCGCCCGGGCGATGCCGAGGCCGATGCCGCTGGTCGAGCCAGTGACGATCGCCACCCGCCCGGCCAGAGGGTTTGCGGCATCCATTTTCTCCAGAACCTGCACGTCCATGCTCGCGCTCCTTGTCATGATGTGCGGCAAGGATGCGGGAGCCCGGCCCCAAGCTGAAATGCCTTCCCTGCATCGACTCCATGCCGGGATGCGATTTCACCGGCTTCGGGGCCGTGGGTAGAATTCAGGCTGCGTCACGGAGCCGGCGGCAATCGATGGCGACGGGTGAGAAACGGAAAGTCCCTCGCATCCCGCCCGCCGCTTCGTGACGCGCTTCGTCACCCCTCAAGGAGAAGGCAATGTTCAACCTCAACAAGACCAGGCTGGCGGCGGCGATCATTGCCACCGCCGCGTTCACCGGCCTCGCCAGCCCCGCTTTCGCCGGCCAGTGCCCGGCCGGCCAGTCGGGCGACAATGCCCTCGCCGGCCGGGTCACCGAAGGCCGCGCCGTCACCGACGACGTCCTCGGCTCGATCGATCTCGGCAAGGAGATCGGAGTTCAGGGCCGCGACCTCCGGCTCCGCCGGCTCGTCGTCCAGCCGGGCGGCGCCGTTCCCTTCCACAGCCATGTCGGCCGTCCCGCCCTGATCATCACGGTCAGCGGCGAGATCACCGAATATCGCTCGAGCTGCAATGTGCCGATCACCCATCGTGCCGGCGAGCTCGCCCGCGAGGCGGAGGGCATCAGCCATTACTGGGTCAACAACGGCAAGGTCCCCGCCGTTCTGCTCTCGGCCGACGTCAAGGCCGCCGACTGAGCCTCTCGAAGCCGGCTCTTCCGACCACCCCCCTCGCGAAGCCGGCCCCGTGGCGCCCCCCCCCCGGCCCCCCGGGCCGGGGGCCCCCCCCC
>JAXDPG010000185.1:0-2759 GCA_034668485.1 Sphingomonadales bacterium | reverse complement strand
GGCGGAGCCGCCGCCCGCGGACTGAGCGGAACGCATTGCTCCGGGCTCCGTTCACCGAACGTGAGCAAACAACTCGACGCCTTCGACCCCTCCCTGTTCGAGCCGCCCGCGGAAGCGGTCGGCTTCTATTCCGAGAGCCTGAAGCTGCTCAAGGAATCGGGCATCCCGTTCCTGCTGTCGGGGACCTACGCTCTCTCCTGCTTCACCGGCATCACCCGGCCGACCAAGGATCTCGACGTCTTCTGCAAGCCCAGCGACGCGCCCAAGATCCTCGCCTTCTTCCAGGAGCGCGGCTTCGGCATCGAGATGGAGGACGAGCGCTGGATCGGGAAGGTGTGGAAGGACGAGCATTTCTTCGACGTCATCTTCTCCATCTCGTCGGCCAGCATCGCGATCACGGACGAATGGTTCCAGGAGGCCTATGAGGCGGACGTCTACGGCACCCGGGTCAGGGTGACCCCGCCGACCCAGTTCATCCTCTCCAAGCTCTTCCTGCAGACGCGCTACCGCTATGACGGCGCCGACATCGTCCATGTCATCCTCTTGAAGCATGACGAGATCGACTGGCAGTGGCTGCTCTCCTCGATGGAGCTCTATTGGGAGGTGCTTCTGATCAACATCCTCAATTTCCGCTTCGTCTATCCGACCGAGCGCGACCTCATCCCGCGCTGGCTCTACGACGAGCTCCTGGAGCGGCTCAGGGCGCAGGACCAGATGCCGCGGGCCAGCGTCAAGATCTGCCGCGGCCGGCTGATCAGCCCGACCGACTATGTCGTCGACGTCAGCGAATGGGGCTTCGCGGACGTCGTCGGCAAGGGAGTGGACGAGAAGCATGAGCGACCCCAGCAGCACTGAGGCGATCACGCTCGCCGCGATCGGCGACCTCCACGTCAGCGAGACCTGCCAGGGCCGCTACCGGACCTTGTTCGAGGAGATTTCGGCTGCCGCCGACGTGCTCGCGCTGACCGGCGACCTCACCAATTTCGGCAAGACCAGCGAAGCCGAGATCCTCGCCGAGGACCTTCGCGCCTGCACGATCCCGATCGTCGCCGTGCTCGGCAATCACGATTACGAGGCGGGCCAGGTCGAAGAGGTGGTCCAGATCCTCCAGTCCGCCGGAGTCACCATGCTCGGCGAGCAGGCGGCGGTGATCGAAGGGGTCGGCTTCGCCGGCGCCAAGGGCTTCATCGGCGGCTTCGGGCGCGGCGAGCTCGGCGCCTTCGGCGAGCAGGCGATCAAGGCCTTCGTCGACGAATCCCGGAACGAGGCGAGGCTGCTCGAGAACGCGCTCCGCTCGTTGCGGACCGAGCGCGTCGTCGCCGTGCTCCATTATGCGCCGATCCCGGAGACGGTCGAGGGCGAGCCGCTCGAAATCTACCCGTTCCTGGGCTCGTCGCGCCTCGCCCATGCCGTCGACCGCTTCGACAATATCAAGGCGGTGGTCCACGGCCACGCCCATCGCGGCGCCTATTCGGGACGAACGCCGGGCGGAGTGCCGGTCTTCAACTGCGCCCAGTTCGTCGTCGAGGAGGCCTTCGGGCGGCCCTACGCCTTGCTCGAGATCTAGAACATCTCTCCCGCTTTTCGCGGGAGAGGAGGGGCCCGCCGCGAAGCGGTGGGAGGAGAGGGTCTGTACTCCGGACTCGGCAAGACCCTCACCTCCCAAGCCTTCGGCTTGGGCCCCTCCTCTCCCGCATGGGCGGGAGAGGTCTAGCGTGCCTTCGCCGCCGTCGGCTGCGGGATCGGCGCGCGCGGCTCGAGCAAGGCGGCGCTCTCCAGCCGGTCGAGCGCGCGCCGGGCGGCGACGTAGCGGCGCGCCTCGGCGATCCACTTGTCGGCCCGTTCGTGGCCGGGCAGCCTCAGCACTTCGAGCAGCGCCACCTCCACGTCTCCCGACTGCAGGCTCAGGCCGGCGCGCCGCAACCGCTCCGCGGGCTGCGTCGAAGGCGTATTCTCGCGGCGGATGGTGACGAGCCCGGCCATCTCGGTCTTGAAGGCCTGCCACCAGCCCTGCCCCTGGCCGCCGCCGGAGAGATGGGGGGCGACGCTCTGGAACTCGGTCTGCAGGCTCTGCACCGTCACCGGCTGGCGGGCGACGGTGAGCACGGTCGCGACCGACTGCGGCTCGGTGGCGGCGAAGCGCTGCCTCAGCAAGGTCTCGATATAGCCCAAAGCGACGCCGCGATCGAGCGCGCGCCGCGCCGCGAAGGCGACGAGCAGGCCCTCGGCCCGGTCGGCATTGCCGACGGCGGTGCGCGACTGCAGGTCGAGCAGAGCGAGCCGCTCCTCGAGCCGGTTGACCCGGCGGGCCGTCTCGGGATCGATCACCAGCCGTTCCCCCGGGCTCGTGTCGGGAGGCGCCGCGGCCGGCTCCTGCTCCACCGCCACCGTCGGGGCGGGCGCCTCCGCCGCGGGGGGCGGGGCCGGAGCGACTCCGAGGAAAGCGGCGGCCGTCCCCGACCGCGCCAGCAGCCAGCCCATCGCCGCCACGCCCGCGACGAAGGCGATGAGCGGCAAAGCGAGCAGCGCCCACCAAGGCCGCTTCGGTCTGGCCGTCACTCGGGCCGGCTCATAATCCATCGCCGCCGTTCCTCGTCCCTTCCCGCCCCTATTTGCACAGCTTGGCGGCAAGCTCCAGCAAGGCTTGGTCGCGCGGCGCGGCCGCCACCGCCTTCGCCGCCCAGCCCTCGCCCGCCGCCTCGGCCGCCGCGGCGCTGATCGCGGCGACCCTGATCGAGCCCTTGCCGGCGGCGAGCCGG
>JAXDPG010000184.1:0-3346 GCA_034668485.1 Sphingomonadales bacterium | reverse complement strand
CGTCGCCGCCGGTGGCCAGCCAGCGTCCGTCCGGGCTCCAGTCGAGGCCCACCACCGCTTCCTCATGATCGGTCAGGGTCGCCAGCGCCGCGCCGCTCGCAACGTCCCACAGCCGGGCGGTGGAGTCGAAGCTGCCGCTGGCGAGACGCTTGCCGTCGGGGCTGAAGGCGACTTCCCAGACATTGCGGCTATGCCCGGCGAGCCGGCCAATGAGGCGGCCGTCCGCGGGATTCCAGAGCCGGATGATGCGATCCTCGCCGGCCGCGGCGAGGCGGCGGCCGTCGGGCGAATAAGCGAGCGTCCACACCGTCCGCTGGGCGCCCGCGAGGGTTCGAAGCGGGCGCCCCGTCGCCGCGTCCCAGAGCCGGACCGCTCCGTCATAGCCGGCCGTCGCCAGGGTGGCGCCGTTTGGGCTGAAGGCGAGGGCGGCGGCGCCGCCTTGATGGTCGAGCCGCCGCAAGACCTTGAAGCCGGGCACCTGCCGAAGCACGACCAGGCCGGAAGCGCTGCTCGTCGCCAGCATCTGCCCGTCGCGGCTGAACGCGGCCTCGCGTCCGGGCGAATGCGCGTCCCGGAAGTCCGCCACTTTATCGGCATGGAGAAGCGGTCCCGTCGAGACCGGCTCCGGGGCGCTGCCGCAAGCGGCCGGCAGCAGGGCGGCAATGAGGAGGAGGAGGCGCTTCATGCGCCCCGTCTAGCAGAATGAGGGGTGGGGGTGGGAGGCTCTAGCCGGCCGCGGGCAACGCGGGATCGAGGACGAAGGCCCCGGTCTCACGCGCCGCGGCCGACGCGCCTTCCGGCGCTTCCGGCGCCCACGGGACGGCGCCGGCGAGGAGCAGGAACAGGGAGACGAGGAGAAGGAGCCCGGTCCCGATGGCGCCGCGAGGCGCCGAAGCCGGAAGCTTCGCCATTCCCCCACCGAAGCCCTCTTCGGCCGGCCGTGCTCCAAAAACGCTGACTGTCCTCATCTCCGCGCTCCTGCCCGCACCGTTGGATTAGAGGTTCGAAGCCCCGCGGCGCCACCATCATTACAGCCAAGTTTCGGCACATGCGGAGGGGTGCGCGGCTGGCCTTGACGCCCCTGTGCGGATATGTCCGGGTTTGTGCGGCAACGGGCGAGGTTCGAGGAGGCCGATGATCATATGGCGCCGAGGGCGGAGGGCCCGATTCGGGTCGGAGTCGGGGGCTGGGACTATGATCCCTGGCGGGAGAGCTTCTATCCGCCGAAGCTGCCCAAGGCCCGGCAGCTCGAGCATATGGCCAGGCGGCTGACCGCGATCGAGATCAATGCCACTTATTACAAGCTGCAGAAGCCGCATTCGTTCGAGCGCTGGGCGAACGCGGTGCCCGACGGCTTCAAGTTCGCGGTCAAGGGCTCGCGCTTCTGCTCGAACCGCAAGATCCTGGGCGAGGCCGGCGAAGCGGTCGAGCGCTTCTGCGGCCAGGGAATCGCCGAGCTCGGCGACAGGCTCGGCCCGATCCTGTGGCAGTTCATGGCGACCAAGCGTTTCGAGCCCGACGATTTCCGCGCCTTCCTCGCTTTGCTGCCGCGCGCGGCCGCAGGCGTGCCGCTCAGCCACGCCGTCGAGCCCCGCCACGAGAGCTTCCGCGATCCCGACTTCGTCGCGATGGCGCGGTCGGCGGGCGTGGCGATCGTCTTCGCCGACAGCGAAGAGTTTCCCTGCATCGCCGATCTGTCGGGCGACCTCGTCTATGCGCGGCTGCAGCGCAGCCGGGAGGGGCAAGCGACCGGCTATCCGAAGGCGGCGCTCGGCCGCTGGGCGAAAGTGGCGACGGCGTGGGCGAGGGGCGAGAGCCCGGGCGATTTCGCCTATGTCGCGGAGCCGCCGCGGCCGCGGCCGCGCGACACCTATCTCTTCTTCATATCCGGGGCGAAGCCGAAGAACCCGGCCGCCGCCGAGGCGCTGATCGGACGGCTCGGATGAATTCGCGCTACGACTTTGCCGCCGCCAGCTTCGCCCGCGCCGCCGGCAGCCCTTCCGCATAGAAACGCCGCACGAACGCGGCGGTCGGGCGGGCGGCGAGCTCCGTCATCAGGGTGCGCATCGGCGGCGGCGTTTGCTCGAGGGTCGGCATTCGAGTGCCGAAGCCCTCGGGCAGGAGCAGCGGCGCGGCCGCGGCGGCGAGAGCGATGTCGCCCAACGTCATGCGCTCGCCGTTCAGATAGAGACGCCCGTCGGCGACGCGCCGGTCGGTCTCGGCGAAGCTTGAAAGGATCTGGCCGTGCGCGACCTCGGCGGCCTCGGGGCTGAGCTTGAGCCGGCTCGCGATCAGCGACCGCATCACGGGATAGAAGACCGGCATGATCGCCCGCTCCGGCCATGACGTCGGCTCCGCGAAGATCGGCGCCATCAGCTCTTGCTCGGGAAGCAGGTGATAATAAGCGAAGATCGCGGTGCCGGCCGACATCGTCCCGTTGTAGAGTTGCCAGTCGGCCTCGAACTGCCGGGCGAGCTCCGGCTCCGCCGGGATCAGCCGGAACGGCTCGGGCACGCCGGCGTCGTAATGCTCGGCGATCGGCCGCGGCTTGGCGACCTTGACGCCGCGGCCGTGGATGAGCGGCAGGTCCGGGCCGCCGCCGTAGAGGAAGGCCGGCAACAGCACGAAGGGCATGAGGTGGTCGCGCTCGCGATAGCGGATGCCGTAATAACGGAGCATCAGCCGCGCCTGCTCGCTGTCCAGCGTCGGCGCGAAGGTGGTCATGGTCACGGCATCGTCGTTCGTCATCGTTGCGCATCCCCCTCATGCGACCGGATAGCGATCGAAGCGTAGCGCGGAGGCGTGCGGGGGTCAAAGAGGGCGGCGGAAGAACTGCCTCCCCATCGCGAAGCGGTGGGGAGGGGGACGAGCGAAGCTGGTGGAGGGGTGACCTGCCCCAGCCTCACAGGATCTCGCGCGAGTCCGCTCGCTCGGAGCGAGGTCACCCCTCCACCGCCAAAATTGGCGGTCCCCCTCCCCATGCTGCGCATGGGGAGGCATAGTGGCTCGCATGAACCCGATCTTCGCCGATCTTCCCACCACCATCTTCACCCGAATGTCGGCGCTGGCGGTCGAGCATGGCGCGGTGAATTTGGGCCAGGGCTTCCCCGATTTCGGCTGGCCTAACGACGTCGTCGCCCGGGCCGCCGAGGCGCTCATCTCCGGCTCCAACCAATATGCGCCGATGCCCGGCCTGCCGGCGCTGCGCCGCGCGGTCGCGGACCATTATCGCGCGCATCAGGGCGTGGCGGTCGAGCCCGATGCCGTCGTCGTCACTTCGGGGGCGACCGAGGCGCTGGCGGCCACGCTGATCGCCTTGATCGAGCCGGGCGACGAGGTCCTGCTC
>JAXDPG010000183.1:0-6375 GCA_034668485.1 Sphingomonadales bacterium | reverse complement strand
GCCGAGCGGGTCGGGTGGTCGGCGACCTCGCCGTCGATCTCGACTCCCCGGTTCATCGGCCCGGGATGCATGACGATCGAGTCCGGCGCCGCCCGCTCGAGCCGCGCCGTCGTCAGCCCGTAACGGGCATGGAAGTCGGCGACGCTCCCCGCCGAATCCGACTCCATCCGCTCGCGCTGGATCCTCAGCATCATCACGACGTCGGCGCCCTCTATGCCTTCGTCGAAATCGGTGAAGGCCGGGAAGGCGCCGGACTCGGCCGGAAGCAGGTCCGGCGGCCCGACCAGCCGCACCCGGGCGCCGAGCCTGGGCAGAAGCTTCAGGTTCGATCCCGCGACCCGGCTGTGGCGGATGTCGCCGCAGATCGCCACCTCGAGCCCCTCGATCCGGCCCTTGCGGCGCCGCATGGCGAGCGCATCGAGCAGGGCCTGGGTGGGATGCTCGCCGGTGCCGTCGCCCGCGTTGATCACCGGGCATTGGGCGACCTCGGCGACCTGGCGCGGCGCTCCGGTCTCGCCGTGGCGGACGATCATCACGTCGGGCCGCATCGAATCGAGGGTGAGGGCGGTGTCGATCAGGCTCTCGCCCTTCCTGACGCTCGAGCCGCCGGGGTGGAAGTTGGCGACCTGGGCGCCGAGTCTTTTGCCGGCGACTTCGAACGAAAAGAGGGTGCGGGTCGAATTCTCGAAGAAGAGGTTGAACTGGGTGAGCCCGGCGAGCCGGGCATCGGCCTTGCGCGCGCCGCGGTTGAACTCGACCCAGGGCTCGGCCTCGTCGAGGAGATAGAGGATGTCGTCGGCGGAGAGATCGTCGATCCCGAGCAGGTGGCGGTGCGGGAAGGGCATGGCCGATCGATAGAGAGGCGGCCGCAAGGCGGCAAGGCTCCCGCAAACCGCCCGGGAGCCGGGGTTCGCCGCGAAACCGGCGCCGGCAAATCGGTGCCAGGCACCTAAGGCTAAGCCGTTGGAATCCCGAGCCGCGGCTTCGGGCCCCGGGCGACATTCGGTGCCAGGCACCGAAGGCTAAGTGGTTGGAATCCCGAGCCGCGGCTTCGGGGCCCGGGCGACATTCGGTGCCAGGCACCGAAGGCTAAGTGGTTGAGTCTCCAGGAGCCGCACCCGGTCTCCGCGCCGGCTTGCGCACCCGCCGCGGGGGCCCGAGCTCCCGGCCGCTGGCTTTCGCCAGCCGCGCGAGAAACGTCTTGCCTCCGAGCGGTCGGCCGCTGCGCTCGCGCTCCCGGATCGCCTCGAGCGACCGCGGATCGTCGCCGGCCTCGAGGATCGAGCGCCAGTCGGGCCATCGCTCGAGCAGCGGCCCGGAGTCGGTCAGCGGGTCGGCCGGGCCGCCCAGATGCGCCCGCGCACTCGACCAGGGCCAGTCCGAGGCCCGCTCGACGAGACCGGCCCGGACCGGATTGAGGTCGACGTAACGGGCACAGGCGAGGAGATGGCGTTCGTCCATGACGAACGAGGCGAAACGGCCCTGCCAAAGCTGGCCGTCCCATTTCTCGCGCGCGTTGACGGCCCTCGTGTAGCGGCCCTGGGTGCGGTGGAGGACGGCGCTGAGCCCGCCCTCGACCGAGGGCACGAGCACCAGATGGACATGGTTCGGCATCAGGCACCAGCCCCAGACCGAAGTGCCGGTCGCCGCGCAGGCCGCCGCCAGATAGCGGATGTAAAGCCGATGGTCGCGCTCGGAGAAGAAGGTAGGCTGACGGCGATTGCCGCGATGGGTGACGTGGTGCGGCAGGCCGGGGACGGTGAGGCGGACGCTCCGGGGCATGATCCGCCGTCTAGCGCAAAAACGATGGAATCTCGAACGCTTTCCGCCCAAAACCGAAAATCTCGACTTCGGTGCCAGGCACCGAGGGATAAGGGTTTGGGATTGTTGACCGGGGTCGCCGCAAGCCGGCGCGGGGCGCATGCGGGTTTTGGATGGAGGCGGGCAGGCTGTCCATCGTTTTCTTCTTGTTCTCCGTGAACACATGGCGTACATCGTGACAATCGGCGTTGAATGGGCGGCGCGGAGGCAATAGGGGAGGCGGGCCGATGGCGGCTTCACTCAAGGTGGTTGGGACTCCGGGCAATATGGACAGGCAAAAGGCCCTCGAGGCCGCTCTGGCGCAGATCGACCGCGCGTTCGGCAAGGGCAGCGCGATGAAGCTGGGCTCGCGCGAGGCGGTCGAGATCGAGACCATCTCGACCGGCTCGCTGGGCCTCGACATCGCGCTCGGCATCGGCGGCCTGCCGCGCGGCCGGGTGGTCGAGGTCTACGGCCCGGAAAGCTCGGGCAAGACCACGCTCGCCCTCCACGTCATCGCCGAGGCGCAGAAGGCCGGCGGCACCGCCGCCTTCGTCGACGCCGAGCACGCGCTCGATCCCGTCTACGCCAGGAAGCTCGGGGTCGACGTCGACGAATTGATCGTCTCGCAGCCCGACACCGGCGAGCAGGCGCTCGAGATCACCGACACCCTGGTCCGCTCCAACGCGGTCGACGTCCTCGTCGTCGCTTCGGTCGCCGCGCTCGTGCCCAGGGCCGAGATCGAGGGCGAGATGGGCGATTCGCATGTCGGCCTCCAGGCGCGGCTGATGTCGCAGTCCTTGCGCAAGCTGACCGGCTCCATCTCCAAGTCCAAATGCCTGGTCATCTTCATCAACCAGCTGCGGATGAAGATCGGCGTGATGTACGGCAATCCGGAGACGACCACCGGCGGCAACGCGCTCAAATTCTACGCGAGCGTTCGGCTCGACATCCGCCGCATCGGCCAGATCAAGGACCGCGACGACATCGTCGGCAACACGACCCGGGTCAAAGTGGTCAAGAACAAGGTGGCGCCGCCGTTCAAGCAGGTCGAGTTCGACATCATGTACGGAGAGGGCATCTCCAAGATCGGCGAGATCCTCGATCTCGGAGTCAAAGCCGGGCTGGTCGAGAAGTCCGGCGCCTGGTTCAGCTACGATTCGATCCGGATCGGCCAGGGCCGCGAGAATTCCAAGACCTACCTCAAGGAGAATCCGGACGTCGCCCTCCGCCTCGAACGCGCGATCCGCGGCCGTACCGACGCGGTCGCCGAGGCGCTGATGACGGGCCCGGTGGCGGAGGAGGAATAGGCGCGCGTCGAGTCCACTTCGTCCACTTCGTCCGGATCCGGACAGGCCAACGGGGCCCGGTAGCGTCCAAGTCGTCCACTTCGTCCGGTTTCGGACAGGTGGACGACAGGCCCGGCGCTATCCCCGCCCGAACAGCCTTCCCCGCTCCGTCGCGAGGAGGATCAGCAAGCCGATTGCGCCGAAGGCGGCGAAGCCGCCGACCATCGGCACGAGGGTGCCATCGAAGCTCTGGCCGACGAGCAGGCCGAGCAGGGCGCCGCCGATCGTCCCGATCGTGCCCTGGACCGACGAGGCGGTGCCGGCGACATGGCCGAGGGGCTGCATCGCCAGCGCTCCGAAATTGGCCGAGGCGAGACCGAAACAGGCCATGGTCAGCCCCTGAAAGGCGATGAACACCGGCAGGCTCTCGCCGCCGCTCAGAACGACGGCGAGGTGGGCGAGCGCGACGAGCGTGAACAGGCCGAGCCCGGTATGGGCGATGCGCCGGGTTCCGATCCGCTCGACCAGCCGCGAATTGGCGTAGGAGGTCGCCGCCATCGGCAGCGCCACGCCGGCGAAGGTCGCGGCGATCAGCTCGGGCCGGCGGAAGATGTCGAAGACGATCTGCTGGATCGAATTGATATAGCCCATCAGGCTCGCCATCATCAGGGTGAAGGCGAAAGTGTAGCCGACCGACTGACGGTTGCCGAGCGTCTGCCGGACGCCGTCCCAGATCGTCTTCGGATCGAGCGGACGGCGATATTCCGGGTGAAGGGTCTCGGGCAGGCGCAGGGCCGACCACAGCAGCATGATCGCCCCGCCCGCGGCCAGGCCGAAGAAGATCGCCCGCCACGAGGCGACCATCAAGGTGAGCTGGCCGAACAGGGGCGCCAGCATCGGGATGAGCAGGAAGACGAGGAAGGCGAGCGACATGATCCGGGCCATCCGCGACCCCTCGAAGCGGTCGCGGACGATCGAGACCACCAGCACCCGGGTCGACGCCGCCGCCGCGCCCTGCGCCATCCGGGCCGCCAGCAGCAGGGTGAAGCTCGCCGCCGCCGCGCAGGCGAGCGCGAAGCCGAAATAGAGGACCAGGCTGACGACCAGCACCGGCTTTCTCCCGAACCGGTCCGACAGCGGGCCGTAGACGATCTGGGTGAGGCCGAAGCCGAGCACGTAGAGCGAGACGACGAGCTGGCGGCTGTTCTCCCCGGCGACTCCGAGCGCCTGGCCGATCGCGGGCAGCGCCGGCACCATCGCGTCGATGGCGAGCGCGTTCAGCGACATCAGCCCCGCGATCAGAACCACGAACTCGCGGAATCCGGGGCGAGCGTCGGCAAGGTCGGGGCGGGGCGGCTGCAGCATGTCGGTCCTTGAAGGTGGGAAGGGCCATAGACGATGCGGCCTCGATCCGGTTCCCTATTCGCACCGCCGCCCGTATGGAAAGGCGACCGCCCGGAGGGAGGCACGATGATCCTTGTCCACCATCTCGAGAACAGCCGCTCGCAGCGCATCCTCTGGCTGCTCGAGGAGCTCGGCCTGCCCTATGAGGTGCGCCGCTACGAGCGCGACGGCAAGACGATGCTCGCGCCGCCGGAGCTGAGGCGGGTCCATCCGCTCGGCAAGTCGCCGGTCCTCGAGGATGACGGCCGGATCGTCGCCGAAACCGGCGCGATCGTCGACTATCTGGTCGAGAAGGCCGACGGCCGGCTCGGCCCGCCGGCGAGGCGCGAGGACGTTCTGCGCTACCGCCATTTCCTCCATTACGCCGAGGGCTCGCTGATGCCGCCCTTGCTCGTCATGCTGGTCGTCCGCCGCCTCGGCCTGCTCGGCCGACCGGCGCGCAGGCCGGTCCAGCGCATGATCGACACTCATCTCGACTGGCTCGAAAGCGAGCTCGGCGGCCGAGCCTGGTTCGCCGGCGACGCCAACCCCCCCGCCGACAGCATGATGCGCTTCCCGCTAGATGCCGCCCGCCACAGCGCCTGCATCGACGAGGGCCGGCCCAATCTGATCGACTGGCTGGAGCGGATCCATGCCCGCCCTGCGTACGGCGCGGCGCTGAAGAAGGGGGGACCTTATGCTTATGCCTGAGCTCAGCCGCCGCGGCTTCGCGCTCGGCGCGCTGGCGGCCGGCGCTTCGCTGGCGGCGCGGCCTTCGGCCCTGCTCGCCGCCGCGGATCCGGCGCTGAGGCCGATGACCGGCGGCGTCGCTCCGATCGGCGCCGCGGAACGGCTTCGGAGGCTCGACAAGGCGCGCGAGCTGATGCGGCGGCATGGCCTCGGTTCGATCCTGGTCGAGCCGGGCGCCTCGCTCGACTATTTCACCGGCGTCCAGTGGTGGCGGAGCGAGCGGCTCACCGCCGCCTTGATCCCCGCCGACGGCGAGCCGGTCCTGTTCACCCCCTTCTTCGAGGAGCCCTCGGTCCGCGAGAGCCTCGGCATCCCGGCCGAGGTCCGCACCTGGCAGGAGGACGAGAATCCGCTCGGCCTGGTCGCCGGGGCGCTCAGGGACCGCAAGGCGGCGGCGCGGCCGGTCGGGATCGAGGAGACCGTCCGTTTCTTCGCCGTCGACGGCCTCAGGAAGGCGATGCCGCGAATCGATCTGCGGAGCGCCGCCGCGGTCGTGCGCGGCTGCCGGATGATCAAGTCGCCGGCCGAGCTGGCGCTGATGCAGACGGCGGCCGACATCACCGTCGCCGCCTTCCGCTACGCCCACAAGAGGGTCGAGAAGGGGATGGTGCCCGCCGACATCGACGCGCTGATCGCCAAAGCGACGCGGGCGATGGGTGGTAGCTATGACGGCGGCCTGATCCTGCTCGGGGAGGCGAGCGCCTATCCGCACGGCAGCGGCAAGCCGCAGGTGGTCCGCGAGGGCGAGGTCGTGCTGATGGACTGCGGCTGCTCGGTCCACGGCTACCAGTCGGACATTTCGCGGACCTTCGTCTTCGGCGAGCCGGCCAGGGAGCAGCGCAAGGTCTGGGACCAGGTCCACCGCGGCCAGGAGATCGCGATGGCGGCGGCGCGGATCGGCGCCCCGGCCGGCAGCGTCGACGATTCGGTGCGGCGCCAGTACGAGGCCTGGGGCTACGGCCCGCGCTACAAGCTCCCCGGCACGCCGCATCGCACCGGCCACGGCATCGGCATGGAGGGGCACGAGCCGGTCAACCTCGTCCACGGCGAGACGATGCCGCTGGCGCCCGGCATGTGCTTCTCGAACGAGCCCGGAATCTACCTTCCCGGCCAGTTCGGAATCCGCCTCGAGGATTGCTTCCACATGACCGAG
>JAXDPG010000182.1:0-3769 GCA_034668485.1 Sphingomonadales bacterium | reverse complement strand
ACAGGGTCGCGGCGGCGACCAGCGCGCCGTCGGAGATCCTGACGCCGTGATGGAGCTCGTATTTCTCCTAGAGGCCGCGCAGGATCGAGATCGTGTCCTCGACCGTCGGCTCGCCGATGAACACCGGCTGGAAGCGCCGTTGAAGCGCCGGGTCCTTCTCGACATGCTTCTTATATTCGTCGAGCGTGGTCGCTCCGATGCAGTGGAGCTCGCCGCGCGCGAGCGCGGGCTTGAGCAGGTTGGACGCGTCCATCGCGCCCTCGGCCTTCCCGGCGCCGATCAGGGTGTGCATCTCGTCGATGAACAGGATGATGTCGCCCTCGCCCTGGCGGACCTCGTCGAGCACGCCCTTCAGCCTCTCCTCGAACTCGCCGCGATATTTGGCGCCGGCGATCAGCGAGCCCATGTCGAGCGCCATCAGCTTGCGGTCCTTGAGGCTGTCGGGCACGTCGCCATTGGCGATGCGCAGGGCCAGGCCTTCGGCGATGGCGGT
The DNA here is from genome assembly GCA_034668485.1 of Sphingomonadales bacterium. Lineage (GTDB taxonomy): Bacteria > Pseudomonadota > Alphaproteobacteria > Sphingomonadales > Sphingomonadaceae > Allosphingosinicella. The sequence continues at coordinate 3,276 of JAXDPG010000182.1, read as the reverse complement.
CTTGCCGACGCCGGGGTCGCCGATCAGCACCGGATTGTTCTTGGTCCGCCGCGCCAGGATCTGGACGGTCCGGCGGATCTCCTCGTCGCGGCCGATCACCGGGTCCAATTTGCCGTCGCGCGCCGCCTGGGTGAGGTCGCGGGCGAACTTCTTCAATGCGTCGTAGCGGTCCTCGGCCGACTGGGTGTCGGCGGTGCGGCCGCCGCGAAGCTCGTTGATCGCGGCGTTGAGCGCCTCGGCCTTGACCCCGGCGTCGGCGAGCGCCTTGCCGGCGTCGGTGGACTTGGCCAGCACCAGAGCGAGAAGCAGCCGCTCGACGGTGACGTAGCTGTCGCCGGCCTTCTGGGCGACCTGCTCGGCCTGGTCGAGCATGCGCAGAGTCTCGGCGTCGAGGCCGGGCGTCGAATTGGCGCCGCCGCCGGTGACGACCGGGATCCTCGCCAGCGCCTCGTCGGTCTCGCGCCGCGCCGCCTCGGCGCTGCCGCCGGCGCGGGCGATCAGGCCCGACGCCATGCCCTGCTCGTCCTCGAGCAGAGCCTTCAGAAGATGCGCGGGCGTGATCCGCTGGTGGTTCAGCCGCAGCGCCACCGTCTGCGCCGCCTGCAGGAAGCCCCGCGCCCGCTCGGTGAATTTCTCAAGGTTCATCTCAGCCCTCTGATAGCTCCGCGGCTCGATATAGTGTTGCCTTTCAGCAACACAAGGCCCCGACCGGGGCCTTGGCTCCCCCATCGCGACAATGCCCTTAAGGCCGCATTGACTGCACTGTCACCGTCTTAGCCGCCAAATACGGTGACAGTGCACTTATTGTCGAAACCGCTGAACCGCAGGCTCTTGATATCGGTTTTCGATGATGCCAGTTGGGACCATGGCCCGCCTCGCCCGATTCGTGGTCCCAGGCATCCCCCATCACGTGACCCAGCGCGGCAACGGCCGCGCCCAGGTCTTCTTCCGGGAGTCGGATCATGCGCGCTATCGCGACTGGCTCGCCCAAGCGTGCCGGACCCACGGCGTCGAGGCCTGGGCCTGGGTGCTGATGCCCAATCACGTCCATCTCGTGCTGGTGCCGTCCGATGCCGACGGCCTGCGCCGGGTGCTGGCGCCCCTCCACCGCCGTTACGCCGGCTTCATTCATGCCCGCACCGACCGATGCGGCCATTTCTGGCAGGGCCGCTTCGGCTGCGTCGCGATGGACGAGGCGCATCTCGCCGCCGCGGTCCGCTACATCCTGCTCAACCCGGTGCGGGCGCGGCTCGTCCCGCGCGCCGCCGACTGGCGCTGGTCGAGCGTCCACGCCCATCTCGGCGGCATCGAGGATGGGCTGACCACGCGCGATGCGGTGGCGAATCGCTATTTCGATCTGGCGGCGCTGCTGGAGGCCGGCGAGGACCTGGCGATGAGCGAAAGGCTGCGACGGGCGGAGCGCACCGGCCGGCCGGTCGGCGACCGGGCCTTTTGCGACCGGCTTGCCGCCGCCAGCGGGCGCCGGCCGGAAGCCGGCCGGCCCGGCCGGAAACCGAAGGCGGAGAAAGCGCGCTGACGCGGCGAGCGGCCCGTCAATAAACGCGGCAATAAGTGCACTGTCACCGTAATTAATTTTAATACGGTGACAGTGCACTTATTGCCGGCGGCCGGCGGCCGGCGGCCGGAGGCTCGAGCGGGCGTTCGGGCGCCGCGCCCCTGCAATGAGTGCGCTGTCGCAGGGATGGATACCGGCATCGTCCCATATTGCCTCGACCTCCGCTGCCGCTATGGTGCCGCCGCTTCGAGACTCGGAAGGATGATTGTATGCGCCGGTTGCTGCTTCCATTTGCGCTGCTTTCCGCCTTTGCCGCCGCGGCTTCGACGATGGCGGCTGCCCCGGCGATCCCGGCCGCGGCCAAGCCCGCCGCGGCCCCGGTCGCCCAGCTCGTCCGCCAGGTCGACATTCCCTATCAGGAATTCACCCTCGACAACGGCCTCAAGGTCATCGTCCACGAGGACCACAAGGCGCCGGTCGTCGCCCTGTCGGTCTGGTACCATGTCGGCTCGAAGGACGAGCCGGGTGGCAAGACCGGTTTCGCCCATCTGTTCGAGCATTTGATGTTCAACGGCTCGGAGAATGCGCCGGGGGATTTCTTCGCGCCCCTGCAGCAGGTCGGGGCGACCGACTTCAACGGCACCACCTGGTTCGACCGCACCAATTATTTCGAGACGGTGCCGACCCCGGCGCTCGAACTCGCTCTGTTCCTCGAGAGCGACCGGATGGGCCATCTGCTCGGCGCCATCAACCAGCAGAACCTCACCAACCAGATCGGAGTCGTCCAGAACGAGAAGCGCCAGGGCGACAACCAGCCCTACGGCCTCGTCGAATATCACCAGCTCGAGGCGCTGTTCCCGAAAGGCCATCCTTATTACCATTCGACGATCGGCTCGATGGCCGACCTGACCGGCGCCAGCATCGACGACGTCAAGAATTGGTTCCGCTCGCGCTACGGCCCGAACAACGCCGTTCTGGTCGTCGCCGGCGACGTCGACGTGCCGACGGCGAAGCGGCTCGTGAACAAATATTTCGGCGACATCCCGCGCGGCCCCGCCGTGACCCCGATGGCCGCCGACGTGCCGACCCTGCCGGCGCCCAAGACCGAGGTGATGCACGACCGGGTCGCCACCACCCGGCTCTACCGGATGTGGGCGGTGCCCGGCCTCACCAATGAGGATATGGTGCCGCTCGACGTCGCCGCGAGCGTTCTCGGCGGCCTCTCGAGCTCGCGCCTCGACAACGCCCTGGTCCGCTCCGAGAAGATCGCCGTCGCGGTCAGCGCCGGCGTTCAGCCGTTCGAGCGGATCAGCCTGTTCGAGGTCACCGCCGACGTGAAGCCGGGCGTCGACGCGGCGCTGGTCGGCAAGCGGCTCGACGAGATCATCGCCGATTTCCTCCGCACCGGGCCGACCGCGGACGAGGTCCAGCGGGTCGCCACGCGCGAGGTCGCCGGCCGGATCGAGGGGCTGGAATCGGTCGGCGGCTTCGGCGGCAAGGCGGTCGCCCTCGCCGAGGGCGCGCTCTATGCGAAGGACGCCGGCTTCTACAAGAAGCAGCTCCAGGCCTATGCCTCGGCGACTCCCGAGCGGGTCCGCGCGGCGGCCCGGAAATGGCTGTCGCGGCCGGTCTATTCGCTCACCGTCGCTCCCGGCGACCGCGAGCCCTATGAGGAAGCCGCCGGCCAGGGCAGCCGCGCCGGCACCGCCGGCTCGCACGCGCCGGCTTATTACCGCCCGCCCGCCGCCGACGATCGGCCG
>JAXDPG010000181.1:0-11341 GCA_034668485.1 Sphingomonadales bacterium | reverse complement strand
TATTCCGGTGCCGCAAGCGGGCGACTTCGTCCTGCTCTATCCGGAATGGCTGCCCGGCGCGCACTCGCCGCGCGGCGCCGTCAAGAACGTCGCCGGCCTCAGGATCACCGCCGGAGAGCGCCGGCTGACCTGGCGGCGCGACCCGGCGGACGTCTACGCCTTCCATGTCGACGTGCCCGAGGGCGTCAAATCGATCGACGTCGAGTTCCAATATCTTTCCGCGACCGCGGCCGACCAGGGCCGGACGGTGATGACTCCAGAGCTGGCCAGCATCCAGTGGGTCGCCACCTCGCTCTACCCGGCCGGCTATTACGTGCGCGGCATTCCGGTCCAGGCGACCCTGACAGTGCCGCGCGGCTGGCAGGTCGCGACCGCGCTCAGGCCGGAAAGCGGAGGCGGTACCGCCACCATCGCCTACCGGACGGTGTCCTACGACGTGCTGGTCGATTCGCCGGCGCTGGCGGGGGCCCATTTCCGCAAGTGGGAGTTGAGCCCCGACGTCACCCTGAACGTCGCCGCCGACCGGCCGGAGGAGCTTGCCGCGCCGGATGAGATCATCACGCTCCACCGCAAGCTGGTCGAGCAGGCGGTGAAGCTGTTCGGAGCGCAGCATTACGACCATTACGATTTCCTGCTCTCGATCTCCGAAAACCTCGGCGGCATCGGCCTCGAGCACCACCGCAGCTCCGAGGACGGCGTCAAGACCGGCTATTTCACCGACTGGGCGAGCGCGCAGCGCGACCGCAACCTGCTGCCGCACGAATATACCCACAGCTGGAACGGCAAATATCGCCGCGGCGCCGATTTGTGGACGCCCGATTACCGGATGCCGATGCAGAACAGCCTGCTCTGGGTCTATGAAGGCCAAACCCAATTCTGGGGCTATGTGCTCGACGCACGCTCGGGGATGATGTCGAAGCAGGAGACGCTCGACGCGATCGCCGCCACCGCCGCCACCTACGACCAGGCGACTCCGGGGCGGAGCTGGAAGCCGCTGATCGACACCACCAACGATCCGATCACCGCCTCGCGCTCGCCGGCGCCGTGGCGCAGCTGGCAGCGCTCGGAGGATTATTACAGCGAGGGGATGCTGATCTGGATCGACGTCGACCGGATCATCCGCCTGCAATCGAAGGGACGGCGTTCGATCAACGATTTCGCCCGGGCCTTCTTCGGGGTGAACGACCGCGATTATGGCGAGCTGACCTACACGCTGGACGACATCGTCGCGACCCTGAACCGGGTCCAGCCCTATGACTGGGCCGGCTATCTGAACCGCCGGCTGAACGCCTACACGGAGCGGGCGCCGCTCGAGGGGATCGAGCAGGGCGGCTACAAGCTGGTCTATACCGACACGCCGACCGACTGGTTCAAGGCCGGCGAGAAGAAGAGCAAGGCGGTCGACCTCAGCTATTCCGGCGGCTTCACCGTCAGCACCAAGGACGGCTCGGTGACCGGCGTGATCTGGGACGCACCGGCCTTCGATGCCGGCCTCGCCGTCGGTTCGAAGATCCTCGCGGTAAACGGGCGCAGCTTCGACGGCGACGCCCTCAAGCGGGCGATCGCCGCCGCCGCGAAATCGAAGGAGCCTGTGCACCTGCTCGTCGAGAGCGGCGACACCTTCCGCACCCTGGATCTCGATTGGCACGGCGGCCTGCGCTACCCGCGGCTGCAGCCGACCGCCCGCGGCAAGGGCACGCTCGACGCCCTGCTGCAGCCGCTCCCCTAGGAGGACAATCCATGCGCCACGCCAGCCTCGCTCTCCCGATCCTCCTGCTGACCACCGCCGCCGTCGCCGCCGAGCGGCCCGATTTCAGCTCTTCGGTTTCGGCCTCCGCCAATACCAGGGCCGCGCTGAAGCGGATCGGCAGCCTCAACCCGAGGGTGAACGCGGTCATCGCCGTCGACCCCAGCGCGATGGCCCAGGCTCGGGCGCTGGACCGCGCCGGGACTCGCGGGCCGCTGTTCGGAATGCCGGTGCTGATCAAGGACAATATCGAGAGCCAGGGGCCGCTTCCGACGACGGCGGGCAGCCTCGCTTTGGCCCGGAACGTCACCAATCGCGACGCGCCTCTGGTGGCGCGGCTGCGCCAGGCCGGCGCGGTCATCGTCGGCAAGACCAATCTTTCCGAATGGGCGAACATCCGCTCGAACAATTCGATCTCGGGCTGGAGCGCCTATGGCGGCCAGACCCGCAACCCGCACGCGCTCAACCGCAATCCCTGCGGCTCGTCGAGCGGCAGCGGCTCGGCGGTGGCGGCGGGGATGGTGCCGGCGGCGATCGGCACCGAGACCGACGGCTCGATCACCTGCCCGGCCGCGATCAACGGCATCGTCGGCTTCAAGCCGACCGTCGGCCTGGTCAGCCGGACCCATGTCGTCCCGATCAGCCATAGCCAGGACACGGCCGGGCCGATGACCCGGACGGTGCGCGACGCGGCCCTGGTCCTCTCCGCCATCGCCGGCAGCGACCCCGAGGATCCGGCGACCGCCGAGGCGGACCGTCATCGCGGCGATTTCGCCGCGGGCCTCGCCGCCGATTCGCTGAGGGGCAAAAGGATCGGGGTGATGCGCTTCGCCAGCGGCTTCGGCACCGACGCCGTCTTCGAGGCCGCGCTGCAGACGCTTCGGGCGCAGGGCGCCACCCTGGTCGAGATCAAGGAGTTCAAGGGCCGCGGCGAGATCGGCCAGAACGAGCACAAGGTATTGCTGACCGAATTGAAGGCCGACCTGAACGCCTATCTCGCCACCACTCCCTCCTCGGTGCGGACCCGCACCCTCGCCGACATCATCGCCTTCAACTCGGCGCATGCCGATACCGAGCTCGCGCTGTTCGACCAGGGCACGTTCGAGGAGGCGCAGACGATGAAGGGCCTCGACGATCCCGATTATCGCAAAGCGAGGGAGACGAGCCTGCGTTTGGCCGGCGCCGAGGGGATCGACAAGCTCCTGAAGGACAATGACGTCATCGCCCTCATTGGCCCGACCATGCCGCCCTCCTGGCCGATCGACGCGGTCAACGGCGACCAGATTTCCGGCGGCGGCGGCGGCGGTCTCGCCGCGGTGGCGGGCTATCCGCACCTCACCGTGCCGATGGGGCAGGTGAAGGGCCTGCCCGTCGGTTTGAGCTTCATCGGGCCGAAATGGTCGGACCAGCTGATCCTGTCCCTGGGCTATGCCTACGAGCAGGCGTCCCACAAGCGGATCGAGCCGCGCTTCCTGCGTTCGATCGAGGAAAGCCCGGAGATCGCGCCGCATCTGAAGCCGGCGGCGCGCTGATCGTCATCCCGGCGAAAGCCGGGACCTCGGGGAGACCCGATGTGCCTAATTGTCCTGAGCTCCCGGCTTTCGCCGGGATGACGGTTTGGGCCGCTTCTTCGCGGCGCCCCTCGCGCCCGCTTCCACCGCCAGCGCCGCCCAGCGCTGCATCGCGTCGGGGTCGTCGTAGACATCGAGCGGCGCCCGGCGGTAGTTCATGACGTCGACCTTGCCGTCCCTGAAGGTGATTGTGAACTTCTCGCACCCTTCCGAGTCCCAGATCGCATCGGCCTCCGCGTCCGACTTCAGCCAGAGCTCATCCTCGACGAGGATCGCGAAGACGGTGCCGTCGAGGTAGAGCGTGGCGCCGCCCATCATCCTGCGCATGGTCACGGAGCCGAGCGGCGCCATCGCCTCCTCCACCCAGGCGTAGAGGCCCTCGTCGAAGCTCATGCGGCGGTCAGCCTCAGGCCGACGATGCAGGCGATGAGGGCGAGGAGGAGGAGGATTCGGACCGAGGTGACCGGCTCGCCGAACCAGAGGATTCCGACCAGCACCGTCCCCGCCGCGCCGATCCCGCCCCAGACGGCGTAGGCGGTGCCCATCGGGATCTCGCGGGCGGCGCGCTCTAGGAGGCCCATCGAGAGGGTGACCGAAACGAGGAAGCCCAAGGTCCAGGGCAGGTTCCTGAAGCCGTCGACGAAGCGCAGGCAGGTGGTGAAGCCGACCTCGAACAGGCCGCCGACGACGAGAAGGATCCAGGCCATGGTGACAGTCACTAGTGACAGTCACCGGTGACTGTCACTCCCTCAGGCGCCCGCCTCGACCGCCGGCATCGGCGCCGATTGCGGCCGGGTCGCCACCCAGCAGGCGGCGACGATCATCACCGCGCCGGCGAGCGTGAAGGGCCGCACCGGTTCCGCAAAGATCAGGAAGCCGAAGATCGAGGCCCAGACGAAGCCGGTATATTCGACCGGCGCCAGCCTCTGAGCCTCGGCCCGGGCATAGGCCCAGGAGAGGAGCAGGAGCGAACCGAAGGCGAGCAAGGCGGCGCCGAGTATCGCCGGAAGCTGGGCGGCCGGCGGCGGCGTGGCGAGGAGCGGGGCGGCCAGCAGGAAGCATCCGGCCATGATCAGGGCCGTGAAGAAGGCGATCTCGACCGGCCCGGCGAGCTGCGCCTGCTGGCGCATCAGGATGATGTTCCAGGCGTAGAGGCCCGCCGACAAGAGGATGGAGGCGGAGCCGAGCAGAGCCTCCCGGCCCATTTCCGCCTGGGCCTGCCCGGCGAGGATGACGACGACCCCGGCGAAGCCGAGCAGCGAGGCGAGGATCGCGTTGCGCTCGATCCGCTCCTTCAGCATCGCCGCGGCGAGGTAGAGGGCGATCAGGGGAGCGACGAAGGCGAGAGCGATCGCCTGCGCCATCGGCACCCGGGCGAGCCCCCAGAAGAAGGTCAGCGCCATGACGCTGCCCATCGTGCCGCGGATCAGGTGCACGCGCAGCGCCGCCCGCGAGGGCGGCGGCGAGCGGCGCAGGAAGAAGACCGCGCCGCCGATCGCCGCCCCCGCCACGGTCCGCCACAACAAGGCGTCGTAGGTGCCGATGGCGAGCGACAGGCCCTTCATCAGCGCGTCCATCGCCGAGAAGAGCGCGATTCCGAGCGCCGCCACCGTAAAGGGTATGGCCGGGCGGGGGTGGAGCCGGGACGCGCTCATCCGCCGCCGATAGCGGGCGCCGCTCGGCCGCGCTACTGGAGTGCCGGGACACCGCCCCATTCTCCCTCTCCTGTGAAGGACAGGAGAAGGGCTCACAGCTACTCCGCGGGCTGCGGGGCGCTCTCGCGATATTGCGGCCACGCCTCGCGGGTGACCCTCAGCGCCGAACGGAAGAAGAGCCAGGCGATGATCGCGGCGATGGCGACGTCCGGCCAGGGCGATCCGGTGATCGAGACGAGCACCGCCGCCGCCAGCACGCCTATGTTGGCGAAGACGTCGTTACGCGAGCATTCGAAGGTGCTCGACAGGTTCACGTCGTGGCGCCGGTAGGGCCACAGCAAAGCGACGCAGCTCAGGTTCGCGGCCAGCGCCATCCCGCCGAAGAGAAGCATGATGCCGGATGCCGGCGGATGCTCCCAGAGGATCTTGAGAGCGATCTCGACGAGCACGCCGACGCCCAGAGCGAGGATGAAGGCGCCCTTGGCCAGCGCCATGCCGGCGCGCCACCTGAGGCTTCGATTGAGCGCGTAGAGGCTGATCCCGTAGACCAGCCCGTCGCCGAGCATGTCGACCGAATCCGCCATCAGGGCCGCCGAATCGGCGATGATGCCGGCGCCGAACTCGAGCACGAACATCATCAGGTTGAGCATCATCACCACGACGAGGACCCGGCGAATGTCCTTGTGGAGCGCGATCCGCTCGAGCTCTTGGCCCTTGTCGTGGCAGCAATGGGCGCTCATTCGGCCGCGTCCAGCAGCGAGGCCGCCTCGATCTCCGCGGCCTTGGCCTCGACGAGACGGACGATATGGTCGACCATCTCCTCGTCGCGGACGTGATGGTCGGTGACGCCCGAGAGGTAGACCATGTGCTTGCCGTTGCCGCCGCCGGTGATGCCGATGTCGGTCTCGCGCGCCTCGCCGGGGCCGTTGACGACGCAGCCGAGGACGGAAAGCGACATGGGCGTCCTTATATGCGACAGCCTCTCTTCCAAAGTCTGAACGGTGCGGATGACGTCGAAGCCCTGGCGCGCGCAGCTCGGGCAGGAGACGACGCGGACTCCGCGGTTGCGGATGCCGAGGCTCTTGAGGATCTCGAAGCCGGCGCGGACCTCCTCCTCCGGCTCGGCGGAGAGGGACACCCGGATCGTGTCGCCGATTCCGAACCAGAGCAGAGCGCCGATGCCGATCGCGCTCTTGACGGTGCCGCCGCGCAGGCCGCCCGCCTCGGTGATGCCGAGATGCAAGGGACAGTCGACCGCGTCGGCCAGCTGCTGGTAGGCGGCGACGGCGAGGAAGACGTCGGACGCCTTCACCGCGACCTTATATTCGCGGAAATCATGATCCTCGAGCAGCAGGATATGGTCGAGCGCGCTTTCCACCAGCGCCTCGGGGCAGGGCTCGCCATAGTTCTCCAGCAGGTCGCGCTCGAGGCTGCCGGCATTGACTCCGATCCGGATCGCGCAGCCGTTCGCCTTGGCGGCGTTGACCACCTCGCGCACGCGCTCCGCCGAGCCGATATTGCCCGGATTGATCCTGAGGCAGGCGGCGCCGGCATCGGCGGCCTCGAGCGCGCGCTTGTAGTGGAAATGGATGTCGGCGACGATCGGCACCCGGGCCGCCCGGACGATCTGCCTCAGCGCCGCGGTCGAAGCCTCGTCGGGGCACGAGACCCGGACGATGTCGGCGCCCGCTTCCTCGCAGCGGCGGATCTGGTCGACCGTGGCCTTGACGTCGGCGGTGACCGTGTTGGTCATGGTCTGCACCGTCACCGGCGAATCCCCGCCGACCGGCACGGAGCCGACCATGATCTGGCGGGACGGTCGGCGCGCGATGTCGCGCCACGGGCGGATGGTCATCCGTCCCATATAATCATCTGAATGCTCAGGGGAAAGCCGCACCGAGTGGAGGCGCTGCGGCCAACCCGTCGAGAGGCCGTGCAGGCCGGCCCGGCTAGAGCATGAAGTGCGAGGCGAGCAGCGGCACCTCGCCGGTGAAGACGATCTCGAAATCGGCATTGCCGTCGCCGTCATAATCGCCCTGCAGCCAGGTATCGGTCCCGTCGAACGCATAACGCAGCTGCCCGGCGACGCCGGAGAAGGCGGCGGTGCCGATGAAGCTGAAGGCCTGGTCGCCGGCGGCGCCGAGGTCGGCGTCGATCTCCATCAGGTCGATCTTGTCGTAGAAAGTGTTGAAATCGGCGACCCGGTCGGCCTGGCCGCCGAGCCCGCTGTCGGACGCGGCGAAGCGGAACACGTCGCTGCCATTGCCGCCGGTGAGGAGATCCGAATTCGCCCCGCCGACGAGCAGGTCGTCGCCCTCGCCGCCGTTGAGCGTGTCGGTCCCGGCGCCGCCGTTGAGCGTGTCGCCGCCGGCCAGCCCGTCGAGAAGGTCGTTGCCGGCCAGGCCGGTGATGATGTTGTATTGAACGTTGCCCGTGCCGTGGAAGGCGCCGGTGCCGTTATACGTCAGATTCTCGACATAAGCGGTCAGCGTATAGGCGGCGAGCGTGGTCAGGACCAGGTCGTTGCCCTGGTTCATCTGCTCGGTGACTCCGTCGCCGGTTTCGCCGACGACATAGGTGTCGTTGCCGAGACCCCCGGCCATCGTGTCGGCGCCCGCGCCGCCGTTCAGCATGTCGTGGTCGCCTTCGCCGTAGAGGAGGTCGTCGCCGGAGCCGCCGTTCAGAGTGTCGGCGCCGGCGCCGCCGTAGAAGGTGTCGCCGTAGATGCTGCCGTTCATTTCGTTGGCGAGGCCGTTGCCGGTGCCGGTGAACACGTAATTGGTCGTGTTGCTCAGCTTCTCGACATAGTCGGGCAAAGTGTAGCTGGCGAGGTTGCGGATGCGCACCTCGTCGGTGCCGCCGCCCGCCGCCTCGGTGACCACGTCGCCGGCATTGTCGACATAATAGATGTCGTTGCCGTTGCGGCCGACCATCGTGTCGGCCCCGGCGCCGCCGTCGATAATGTTGGCGCTGCCGTTGCCGCGCAGGACGTCGTCATTGGGGCTGCCGGTGAGGTTCTCGATTCCGGAGAGGCTGTGGTTCGCCGCCGCCCCGCCATATTCCGCGACGCCGATATCGACGGTCACCGCGGCGGTGTACAGGTAGGAGGCGGTGTCGATGCCGGCGCCGCCGCTTACCGACTGAGTGCCGGAACCCATGAAGAAGACGTTGTCGGCCGAATTGCCGGTCACCGAGATCGACCCGGAATAGACATGGAGGTCGGCATTCTCGAAATTGGCGAGCAAAGTGTAGCTCGACTTCCTCACCTTGACCGTGTCAATGCCCTCGTTCGCGGCCTCGACAAGGACGTCGCTGGCCGAGTCCACGTTGTAGACGTCGTCGCCGATGCCGCCGATCATGGTGTCGTTGCCGAACCAGCCATCGAGCTCGTCATTGCCCGAACCGCCGTCGAGATGGTCGTCGGCGGCGCCTCCGAAGAGGAAATCGTTGCCGCCTTTGCCCTCGATCCAGTCGGTGCCGTTGCCGGTGGAGATGAAATTGTTGCCCGCGCTGCCCAGGATGGTGGCGGAGCCAAGTCCGACATAGTTGGTCTGCTCGATGTAGGCGTCGCCCAGGTCGTAATAGTCGACGCCAACCGTGACCCAATCCTGGCCGCCGCTGGCGTCGTCGACCATGACGTCGTCGACATTGTCGACATAATAAGTGTCGTTGCCGATGCCGCCGATCATCACGTCGGCGCCGCCCTGGCCGTCGAGCCAGTCGTTGCCGTCGCCGCCGACGAGCAAGTCGTTGCCGTCGCCGCCATAGAGATGGTCGTGGCCGTCAAGGCCGTAAATCTCGTCGTCGTCGCCGGTGCCGGTCAGATCGTCGTTACCGATTGTACCCTGGATTACAGTCATGTCGCTCGCCCCCTCGGTCTCGTCGCGCCGCGACAACCGGCGGCGCACCTTTTCGTTAAGGGGTTAGTCGAGCGAGAGGGTTAATTCTTGCGGCCCGCGACCACTTTTAGATCGGAAACGAACTATTTAGTTCACGGCATCGCCGCTCCGCCGGGACCGGGCCCGCCGCTCGGGCGGGCCCGCCCCTCCGCTGCCCCTAGAGGATGAAATCCGTGGCCGCGAGCGTCACCGCCCCGTCGAAGCGGATATCGAAATCGGCGTTGCCATCGCCGTTGATATCGCCCTGGACCCAGGTGTCGACTCCGTCGAAATAGGTGCGGAGCTCCCCGGCCGTGCTGCTGAACGCAGCGCTGCCGATGAAGCTGAACGCCTGGTCGCCGCCGACTCCGGTATTGGCGTCCCAGCCCGAAATATCGACGATGTCGGTGCCGCTGGCGAAGTCGGTGATTCGGTCGCCGCCGGCGCCGGTGCCGCTCTCGAAATAGCCGATGCGGAAATTGTCGGCGCCGCTGCCGCCGGTCAGAACGTCGGCGCCCGACCCGCCGACGAGGAGGTCGTCGTCGGCGCCGCCGTCGAGCGTGTCGCTGCCGACATTGCCGCGGATCGTGTCGTTGCCGCCGAGGCCCTCGAGCGTGTCGGCGCCCGACTGGCCGTAGAGGACGTTGTCGAGCCCGTTGCCGATGCCATGGAAAGTCGAGCCGGCGACATTGTTGGTGAGGTTCTCGACGTCGCTGCCGAGCGTGTAGCTCGACAAATAGGAATAGACCTCGTCCGTCCCTTCGCCGCCGGCCTCGACGACGGAGTCGCCGACATTGTCGACCAGATAGACGTCGTTGCCGTCATTGCCCTCCATATAGTCGGCGCCCGCGGCGCCGTAGAGCGTGTCGTGGCCGGCGCCGCCGTAGAGGAAGTCGTCGCCGCCGTTTCCGGCCAGATAATCGTGGCCGTCGAGGCCGTAGAGCGTGTCGCTCCCGCCGTTGCCGTAAATGTCGTTGTTGAGGTCGTTGCCGGTGCCGGTGAAGCTTCCGGCGCCGGTGTAGCGGAGATGCTCGATATTGGCGCCGAGCGTGTAGGCGAGGAGGGTGGTGCGGACATTGTCGGTGCCTTCGCCGGAATTCTCGTTCACGACGTCGCCGGAATCGTCGACGACATAGGTGTCGTTGCCGGTGCCGCCGTTCATCGTGTCGGCGCCGGTACCGCCGTCGAGTGTGTCATTGCCTCCATTGCCATTCAGAGTGTCGTCGCCGCCGAGGCCGTTGATCTGGTCCGACCCCGAAGTCCCGTTGAGCGTGTCGTTGCCGCCCGTGCCGTTGATGATGGCCATGTCGCTGCCCCTTCGTGATGCCCCGGCGCGCCCCGCGGCGCGTCTGTCGGGAGAAGGAGATTATCGGCAAAAGCGGGTTACGGAGCCAGCTAGTAGATTCGGCTAGTGGATTCGCTGTATCCTACTGAACTCGTCGCCAAGGAGTTCAGGCAAAGCGTGAAGTTTACTTGGTGGCATGCCGATTTCGACAATGGATTAGCTCCGGATTCGGATTCAATTCGCATTCAGTCTGCTTTCGTTCCCGTCGGCGAGTCGCCGATGAGGCACCTCTACCTTCAATCTTTCTTGGCTGGCCTTCCCCTTTTCCTTTGCTCCGGTGGGGCGAGCTTGACGCCGCGCCGATGCAAGGCCTCGCGCAGCAGGCATTCGATCTCGGCGTTGACGCTCCTCAAATCCGCCGCGGCGGCGCGCTCGAGCGCGGCCCACAAAGCGGGCTCGATGCGCAACGGGAAGGCCTTCTTCGGAAGCGGCGGCATCGGGCCGGCCCTATTGATAGAGGGTGCCGGTGTTCACGACGGGCTGGGTGCTGTGCTCCGAGCAGAGCACGACCATCAGGTTCGACACCATTGCCGCTCGGCGCTCGTCATCCAATTCGACGACATTCTTCTCCGACAGCAATTGCAGCGCGTTCTCGACCATCGAGACGGCGCCGATGACGATCTTCTGACGGGCTGCGATCACCGCCTCCGCCTGCTGGCGCCGAAGCATCGCCTGGGCGATTTCGGGCGCGTAAGCGAGGTGGGTCAAGCGGCACTCGTCGATGGTGATTCCGGCGACCGCGACCCGCTCCTGCAATTCCTCCGTCATCTGGTGGCTGACGATCTCGGCGTGGCCGCGCAGGGTCGTCTCCTGATGCTCGATATCGTCATAGGGATATTTGGCGGCGATGGCGCGGACCGCGCTCTCGATCTGGACGAAGACGAACTTGTTGTAGTCGTCGATGTCGAACAGGGCCTGGGCGGTGTCGGTGACCCGCCAGACGACGTTGGTGGCGATCTCGATCGGGTTCCCCCTGAGGTCGTTCACCTTGAGCCGCTCCGAGGTGACGTTGTGGACCCGGGTGAGGATCTTGTGGCGGGTCAGCCACGGCCAGCGCCAGCGCAGTCCCGAGTGGCGATCGGTGCCGCGATAATCCCCGAACAGGAGGATCGCGGCCGCCTGGTTGGGCTGCAGCAGATAGAAGC
>JAXDPG010000180.1:0-6607 GCA_034668485.1 Sphingomonadales bacterium | reverse complement strand
TCTACGCGAAGGAGGCCGATCTCATCGTGCCGTTCCTGAGCCCCGATTATGTCGGCCGCGAATGGCCGACGACCGAGTGGCGCGTGATCCGCGACCTTCTCAAGAGTGGCCAGGGCGACCGGATCATGCCGGTGAAGCTGGCGGCGGCGGACCTAGCCGGCCTCCATTCGATAGACGGCTATCTCGACGCCGCCGAGATGGACCCGGAGCAGGTAGCCGATCTGATCCTCGAGCGCCTGGCGGCCGGCTGAGGCGCCGGCGCCGGCCATTGCCTGCTTGATTCCAAAGGTCAAACAGGCGACACGGCACGCAGGAGGGCGGGGCGGCGATGGTGCATCCCGGATGCCCGGGCTTCGTGAGCCGCCGAGACGACGAGATATCCGATGCGCCTGAGCCAGCCGCTGCTGCAGCTTCCGATAAGCTTCGACGCCGAACCGCTCGCGGCCGAGGTCCGGGCGCTTCCGGATTCCGCCTGGGACCCGCACCCGACCGGCTTCGCCGGCAACGAGGCGGTCCGCCTGGTCACGCCCGGCGGCGAGCCGACCGACGCCATCGAGGGGCCGATGGCCCCGACCGAGCATCTGCGGCGCTGCCCCCGCATCCAGGAGGTGATGCGGGCGCTCGGCGCGGTCTGGGGCCGCAGCCGGCTGATGGCACTGGCGCCCGGCGCCGAGGTGCCGGCCCATGTCGACGCTCATTATTACTGGCGCACCCACCTTCGGATCCACATTCCCGTGATCACCAACCCGGGCGTCATCTTCAGCTGCGGCGACGAAAGCGTGCACATGGCCGCGGGCCAATGCTGGGTGTTCGACAGCTTCCGCTGGCACGACGTCCAGAACCGAGGGAGCGAGCGCCGCATCCACCTCGTGCTCGACACGGTCGGGGGCGAGCGGCTGTCGGGCCTGATCGAGACGGCCCAGGCAGGGATTCCGGAGCCGGCCGGCGCGGCGGTCGCCGAAGCGCTGGTTTTCGAGCGAGTCAACACTCCGGAGGTGATGTCCCCCTGGGAGATACGCTGCCACCTCGCTTTCCTCGCCGAGCAGGCGCTCCCGGATCCGCTGCTCGCCGCCCTGCTCCGGCGGCTCGACCGGTTCGCCGACGCCTGGGCGGCCGCGTGGGCCCGCTTCGGCGGCGACCCGGAAGGCCTGCCGACCTATCGCGCGCTGATCGCGGCGGCAAAGCGCGATCTCGTCGCGCTCGGCGGCGCCCGCCTGCTGCTCGCGAACGAGCTGCAGCTGCTGGGCGTGCTCGACCAGCTCGTCTTCCAGATGGCGATGGCGCCGCCGGCGGAACCCCTGCGGCCGGCGGAGGACGCCGGGCAGCGGCTGGCTTCGTGACCGGCGGCGACGCGGCGGCCTCATCGTCCGCGCCGTTCCGCGACCGGTTCGACCGGCCGGTCTTCATCGTCAGCACGCCGCGCTCGGGCTCGACCCTGCTGTTCGAGACGCTCGGCCAGGCGCCGGGCCTGTTCTCGCCGGGCGGCGAGAGCCACTGGCTGATCGAGGACATCGACGCTTTGTCGCCGGCGGCGCACGGCTGGCGCTCGAACCGGCTGAGCGCGGCCGACGCCGCGCCGGGCCCGGTCGAACGGCTGGCCCGCGCCTTTTACGAGGACCTTCGCGACCGGGACGGACGCCGGCCCGAGGGTCCGGTGCGGATGCTCGAGAAGACTCCGAAGAACGCCCTGAGGGTGCCCTTCTTCGACGCCGCCTGGCCGGACGCCCTGTTCGTCTACCTCTATCGCGACCCGCGGCCGACCCTGGCGAGCATGATCGAGGCGTGGCGGAGCGGGGCGTTCCGCACCTATCCGGAGCTGCCCGGCTGGCCAGGGCCGCCCTGGTCGCTGCTGCTGGTGCCGGGCTGGGAGGCGCTGAAGGGGCGATCGCTGCCCGAGATCGTCGCGCACCAATGGGCAGCGACGACCAAGGTGCTGCTCGACGATCTGGAGGCGCTGCCGCGGCAGCGGGTGCGGGCGCTCGCTTATGACCGCTTCCTCGCCTCGCCGAAGGCCGAAGTGGAGCGGCTGGCGGCCTCGCTCGGCCTCGGCTGGGACCGCGGCCTCGGGCCGGCCCTGCCGCTGTCGGTAACCACCGTATCGGCGCCGCGGCCGGCCAAGTGGCGCGCCCGGGAGGGGGCGATCGAAGCGGTCCGGCCGATCGTCGAGCAGGCGGATGCAAGGGCGCGGGCGTTTCTGGAGGACCGTGACGCCTGAATGTCGAGACGGCCTGGCGCCGCTCCCTTGCCCCGGCCGCCTGCCTGCCCCACATGGCCCCCATGCCCTTTCAGCACCTTCCTCCGCTCCTCGCGGGAGCCCTGGCCGCGCGCGGCTACGACACGCCCACCCCGGTCCAGGCCGCCGTGCTCGAACCGGAGGCGGAGGGGCGCGACCTCATCGTCTCGGCGCAGACCGGCTCGGGCAAGACCGTCGCCTTCGGCCTGGCGATGGCGCCGCAGCTGCTCGGGGACGGCACCGGCGCCGGCTTCGCTCGCGAGCCGCTGGCGCTGATCGTCGCTCCGACCCGCGAGCTGGCGCTCCAGGTCAGCCGCGAGCTCGCCTGGCTCTACGCGCCCGCCGGAGCGCGGATCGCGACCTGCGTCGGCGGCATGGACGCGATCAAGGAGCGCCGCGCCCTGCAGAACGGCGCCCATATCGTCGTCGGCACGCCGGGGCGGCTCCGCGACCATCTCGAACGGGGCGCGCTCGACCTTTCGAAGCTCCGGGTCGCGGTGCTCGACGAGGCCGATGAGATGCTCGACATGGGCTTTCGCGAGGATCTCGAGGAGATACTCGACGCGACTGCGCCGGCTCGGCGTACCCTGCTGTTCTCGGCGACGATGCCGCGGCCGATCGTCGCGCTGGCGAGGCGCTACCAGAAGGACGCCTTGCGCATCTCCACCGTCGGCGAGGAGCGCGGGCATGGCGACATCGCCTATCAGGCGATGACGGTCGCGCCGGCCGACATCGAACATTCGGTGGTCAATCTGCTGAGGCTGCACGAGGCGGAGAGCGCGCTCCTCTTCTGCGCGACCCGCGAGAATGTGCGGCGGCTCCATTCGTCGCTGGTCGAGCGCGGGTTCAGCGCGGTGGCGCTGTCGGGCGAGCACAGCCAGAACGAGCGCAACCAGGCTTTGCAGGCGCTGAGGGACGGGCGGGCGCGGGTGCTGGTTGCGACCGACGTCGCCGCGCGCGGCATCGATCTTCCCAACCTCAGCCTCGTCGTCCACGTCGAGCTGCCGAGGGACGCCGAGACCCTCCAGCACCGCTCGGGCCGGACCGGGCGGGCGGGGAGGAAGGGGATCGCGGTGCTGGTCGTCCCCTATCCGCGGCGCAAGCGGGTCGAGATGGTGCTGCGCGGGGCGCGGATCGAGGTCGAATGGATCAAGCCGCCGACCCCGGAGGATATCCGAAGGAGCGACCACGACCGGCTGCTCGCCGCCCTGCTCGAGCCCGCCGAGATCGAGGAGGAGGATCGCGATCTCGCCCGCCGGCTGATGGAGGCGAAGCCCGCCGAGGAGATTGCGGCGGCGCTGGTCCGCGCCCATCGCGCGCGGATGCCGGCGCCCGAGGATCTGGTCGACGCCGGCCCGGCCGGCGAGCCGCGCAGGCCGGATGGGCCGCGCCCGGGCTTCGAGGACACGATCTGGTTCCGGATGGACATCGGCCGCCGCCACAATGCCGACCCGCGCTGGCTGCTGCCCCTGCTCTGCCGCCGCGGCCACATCACCAAGTCCGAGATCGGCGCGATCCGGATCGCCGCCGGCGAGACGATGTTCGAGGTGCCTCGCGCCGCGGCCGGGCGCTTCATCCAGGCGGTGCGGCGGACGGCGACCGACGAGGACGGCGAGGGCGGCGTCCGCATCGAGCCGGTTCAGGGCAAGCCGAGGGACGCGGCGCGGCAGAACAGGCGAAGCGGGCCGCCGCCGCAGAAGCGCTACAAGGCGAAGCCGGCGCGGCCGGCCTGAAGGTCCGCCGGCGTCAGGGCGGCTTGATCCGCGGGGCCGAAACGGAGTTATGGGTAGCAGATGAAGCTGAGCCGGCCGCTGTTGCGGCTTCCCTTGTCCTTCGATGCGGACGCGCTGGCGCTGGAGATCGCGGCGCTGCCGGCCTCGGCCTGGCGGCCGCATCCGGACAAGATCCCCGGCAACGAGGCGGTGCTGCTGGTGACTCCGGAGGGCCGGGACACCAATGCCGTGGCCGGCCCGATGGCGCCGACGCAATATCTGCGCGCCTGCCCCTCGATCCTCGCCGTAATGAACGCGATCGGCGCGGTCTGGGGACGAAGCCGCCTGATGCGGCTGGCGCCGGGCGCCGTCGTGCCGCGCCATGTCGACATCAATTATTACTGGCGCACGCACCTGCGGCTGCACATCCCAATCACCACCAATGCCGACGTGCTGTTCGGCTGCGGCGACGAGCGCGTCCACATGCGGGCGGGCGAATGCTGGGTGTTCGACACGTGGAGGCCGCACGACGTCAGCAACGGCGGCGGAGCGACCCGCGTTCACCTCGTCCTCGACACGGTCGGCGGCGAGCGGCTGTGGGACCTGATCGAGGAGGCGGAGCCGGGAACCGGGGCTCGGACGCCGGCGACGCCTTCGGCCGACATCGGCTCCCTGAAGTTCGAGCAGGTCAACGCACCCGGCATCATGACGCCCTGGGAGGTGGCGAGCCACATCGCCCTGATCGCCGCCGAGGCCGATGAGTCGGCGCTCGCCCAAGCAGTGGTGAAGCGGCTGGGGCGGTTCGAGGCGGGCTGGGCCGCGGCCTGGGCGCAGTTCGGGCCGTCGCCGGCCGGGGAAAGCGAATATCGCCGGCTGCTGATCGAGGTGCAGACGGATCTCGACTCGATCGGGGGCGGCACGCTTCGGCTTCGCAACGGGGTGTCGCTCTACCGCCAGCTCGCTCTGCTCATCTTCAACATGGCGCTGCCGGCCGCGCGATGACCGGGGAACTGGACCGACCGGTCTTCATCGTCAGCCCGCCGCGTTCCGGCTCGTCCCTGCTGTTCAGGACGATGATGCAGGCGCCGGACGTCTTCACCATCGGCGGCGAGAGCCACGCGCTGATCGAGAGCGTCCCCTCGCTCCATCCGCGAGAGCGGGGCTGGGAGTCGAACCGGCTGACGGCCGCCGACGCGACTCCTGGCGTGGTCGAGGCGCTGTCGGTCCGCTTCGTCGCGGCGCTGAGGGACCGGGACGGGAGGCGGCCGGACGGCCCGGCGCGGATGATCGAGAAGACTCCCAAGAACAGCCTGCGCGTGCCCTTCCTGGCGGCGGCGTTCCCCGACGCCTGGTTCGTCTACCTCCACCGCGATCCGCGCGCGACCCTGTCGAGCATGATGGAAGCCTGGGCTTCGGGCCGCTTCCGCACCTATCCGAGGCTGCCCGACTGGCCGCGCTCCGACTGGTCGCTGCTTCTGACCCCCGGCTGGCGCGAATGGCGGCACCTGCCGCTGCCGGAAGTGGCCGCCCGGCAATGGTCGACGACGAGCGGGATTTTGGTGGCGGATCTCGAGGCGCTGGGTCCGGAGCGGGTGCGGGCGTTGTCGTTCGAGGCCTTGGTGGCCGACCCTCAGGCGGCGATCGCAGCGCTCTGCGCCTCGCTCGGCCTCGCATGGGATCGGGCGCTCGCTTCGCCTTTGCCGCTGTCGCCCTCGGTGGTGTCGGCGCCGCGGTCCGGAAAATGGCGGAGGAACGAGGCTGCGATCGAACGGGTGTGGCCGATCGTGGCGGCCGAGGCCGGGCGCGCCGCCGGTTTCGCCAAAGCGAGGGAGGTTTAGCCGCCTGGGATCAGCTGTTGCGAAGCGCCGTCGCGGAGAGGGACGCCTGACAATAGCCGGCCGCGGGTGTCATCCGAAGCCTGGGCCCGGGGCTGCGAAGCTCGGGCCGGGCGCGCGGTTTGGAGGTGCGGCGGAAGTTCAGCTCGAGGCGCAGCGCCGAGAGCGGCAGCATCCCGATCGTGAGCAGGGCGAGAAAGGGGGCGGCGGACATGGCTCAGCGCTCGCCCGGCTCGAGGCTGCGCCGGAAATTGATCTCCGCGCCGATCGACGAGAGGGTGACCATCGCCCCGATCATCAGGGCCAGGGCGGCAATCCAGGGCATCTGAAATCCTTCCTTTCGAGCAGTCGAGCCGTTGCGCGGCCCATTGCAGGAGGATTTAGAGGAGTCTCGCGTCAGGACCGTGTCGCCGCGGGAGCTCAGTGGTTTCAATTGTGGCAAATGGACTTTGGTTAGCGCGACGGCTCTTCCTCGATCAGCTCGGACCAATCGCGAGCGGCGTGGACGATATGAAGAACTTCGACCCGGCGATCCCGTACGCCAATCGTCCCGCTAAGTCGTGGCTTGCGGAAAGGGAAGGGCAAGTCCGGTGATCAGACCCGCGAGGTTGAGGGCGCCCCACGAGAGGGTGTAAAAGGCGCCCATTATCCTCGGACGTTTGGAAAACTCCTTTTCCCACCCAAGGCCGGCAGCACTCAACCGTTCATCGATTTTGCGCAGATATACCCCCTTCTCACCCATGCGGAGGTAAGCGGCCGCGGCTAGGCTGCCAAAGAGCCCGGAGACTGTCAGCGGGAGCCACCGAGCCCACAGGACTACCTCCGAC
>JAXDPG010000179.1:0-9323 GCA_034668485.1 Sphingomonadales bacterium | reverse complement strand
AGGCCGACCGTGCCGTTCGAACGGCGGCAGCGCAGGCGGCCGTGCGAATCGCGCCAGGTGCGGCCGTGATAATAGCCGCTCTGGGCGGAGGCCGGAGCGGCCGGGATGACGGGCATGGCCATCGTGGCGGCCAGAATGGCGAGGGTGACTTTACGCATGACTTGGGGTCCTTTCCCGTGGAAATCGCAAACCCTGAACGCGGCGGCGGGGCCGCCAGTTTCATTAACCTAAGACAACGATCCCGCCAGCGCTCGTCCCGTCGTGCCCAGCGAACGGTCCGCCGCCCTTAGAGCACGTATTTGCTGAGATCGGTATTCCGGGCGATGTCGGCGAGCTGAGTGTCGACATAGGCGGCGTCGACAACGACCCGCTCGCCGCGCCGCTCCTCGGCCTCGAAGCTGACGTCCTCGAGCAGCTTTTCGAGCACGGTCGACAGTCGGCGGGCTCCGATATTCTCGACCTGGCCGTTCACCTCGGCGGCGATGCGGGCGATGGCCCTGATGCCGTCCTCGGTGAAGTGGATCTCCACGCCTTCGGTCGCGATCAACGCCCGATATTGCTCGGTCAGGCTGGCCCGGGTGTCGGAGAGGATTCGGACGAAATCCTCCTCGGTCAGCGCCTTCAGCTCGACCCGGATGGGGAGCCGGCCCTGCAGCTCGGGGAGCAGGTCGGAGGGCTTGGCGATGTGGAAGGCGCCCGAGGCGATGAAGAGGATGTGATCGGTTTTCATCGGCCCGTATTTGGTCGCCACGGTCGTCCCCTCGATCAGCGGCAAGAGGTCGCGCTGGACGCCTTCGCGGGAGACCGAGCCGCCGCGCACGTCGGAGACGGCGATCTTGTCGATCTCGTCGAGGAAGACGATGCCGTTGGCCTCGGCGTCGGCAAGGGCGACGCGGTTGACGTCGTCCGGGTCGAGGCGCTTGTCCGCCTCCTCCTCGACCAGCCGGTTCCAGGCCTCCTGAACCTTGAGCCTGCGGCGCTTCTTCGGCGCCTGGCCCATGGCCTTCGACATCATCTCGGAAAGGTTGATCATTCCGACCTGGCCGCCCATGCCCGGTATCTCGAACGGGGCGTTGGGCGCCTCGGCGAGCTCCAGCTCGACCTCGGATCCGTCGAGATGGCCCTCCCGGAAACGCTGGCGGAAGCTCTCGCGGGTCGCCTCGCTGGCGCCCTTGCCGGTCAGCGCCTCGAGCAGCCGCTCCATCGCCGCGCCCTCGGCGGCGTCCTTGACCGCCTGCCGCCGCCGCTCCTTCTCGAGCCGCACCGCTTCCTCGACGAGGTCGCGGGCAATCTGTTCGACGTCGCGGCCGACATAGCCGACCTCGGTGAACTTGGTCGCCTCGACCTTGACGAACGGAGCGTCGGCGAGCTTCGCCAGCCGGCGGCTGATCTCGGTCTTGCCGCAGCCGGTCGGCCCGATCATCAGGATGTTCTTGGGAGTCACCTCCTCGCGCAGCCCATTCTCGAGCTGCTGCCGCCGCCAGCGGTTCCTCAGCGCCACCGCGACGGCGCGCTTCGCCTCGGTCTGGCCGACGATATGCTCGTCGAGGGCGGCGACGACCGCCTTGGGAGTGAGATTGTCGTTCATTCGGTCCTGATTGCCCGTGGAAAGCTCTTGCCAGCCTAGATGGCGCGAACCAGACGGGAATCAAGCCGAGCAGAGATGAGGCGCGAGGATGGGAACCGACGATCTGGTGAAGCGCGTCCGCGAGCGCGATCCCGCCTGCGCGAAGGTGGGCGTGTTCGACGTCGACGGCATCTTCCGCGGCAAATATATGGCCCCCGACAAGCTCGCCTCGGCGCTCGCCGGCGGCTTCGGTTTTTGCGACGTCGTGCTCGGCTGGGATTCGAGCGACCAGCTCTACGACAATGCCGCCTT
The DNA here is from genome assembly GCA_034668485.1 of Sphingomonadales bacterium. Lineage (GTDB taxonomy): Bacteria > Pseudomonadota > Alphaproteobacteria > Sphingomonadales > Sphingomonadaceae > Allosphingosinicella. Next base: position 7,444 of record JAXDPG010000179.1, on the reverse strand, counting down.
CACCGGCTGGCATACCGCCTACCCCGACGCCGAGGTGCGGCTGCTCCCCGCGACCGAGCGGGCGATGCCGTTCGAAGGCGGCATGCCGCTGGTCCTCGGGGAGTTCGCCGGCACGGCGGAGGCGATCTGCCCACGCGGAGTCCTGCGCCGGGTGCTCGACCGGGCGGCGGCGATCGGCTGCCGGGTCAAGGCGGCAGCCGAGTTCGAATTCTTCGTCTTCGAGGAGACTCCGCAATCGGCGCGGGACAAGGGCTATCGCGGCCTGAAGCCGATCACTCCGGGCCATTTCGGCTATTCGATGCTCCGCTCGAGCGTCCATTCGGATTTCTATCGCGAATTGTGGTCGACCTGCGAGGCGATGCGGATCGAGCTGGAAGGGCTGCACACCGAGACGGGCCCGGGCGTGATCGAGGGCGCGATCCGGGTCGACGACGCGCTCGAGGCGGCGGACAAGGCGGCCCTGTTCAAGACCGTCGTCAAGATCCTGTGCCAGCGGCGCGGCTGGATGGCGACCTTCATGGCGAAATGGTCGAACGACTGGCCCGGCCAGTCCGGCCACCTCCATATGTCGCTGGTCGATGCCGACAGCGGCAAGTCGCGTTTCTACGACGGCGGCGCGGAGCTGGCCATGTCGCAGGAGATGCGCTGGTTCGTCGGCGGCCAGCAGGCGCTGATGCCGGAGCTGCTCGCCATGGTCGCTCCGACGGTGAACGCCTACACCCGCCTGATCCCCGGCTTCTGGGCGCCGACCGCGGCTCTGTGGGGCTATGAGAACCGCACCTGCGCGCTGCGGGTGATCGGCGGCTCCGACAAGAGCCAGCGGGTCGAATACCGGATCGCCGCCGCGGACATAAACCCCTATGTCGCGCTCGCCGCCGCGATCGGCTCGGGCCTGTGGGGCATCGCCAACCAGGTTGCGCCGGACTCGCCGGTCGAAGGCAATGCCTATGAGCGGGAGCCGCCGGCCGAGCGGGCGCTGCCGCGCACCTTGTGGGACGCCGCCCGGCGGCTGCGCGCTTCCGAGGCGGCGCGTGAGCTGTTCGGCGCGGAGTTCGTCGAGCACTACGCCGCCACCCGCGAATGGGAGGAGCGCGAGGCGCGCAAGGCGGTGACGGACTGGCAGCTCGCCCGCTATTTCGAGATCATCTGAGGGGCGGGCCTGGTGAACGAGCTGATCTGCCTCTCCCCCGTTGACGGCCGCGAATATGCGCGGCGGCCGCTGGCGACGGATTCGCAGATCGAGAGCGCGCTGCGGAAGGCAGGCCGGGCGCAGCCGGAATGGGCTGCGGCGCCCCTCGACGAGCGCCGCGCCGTGATTCTGCGCTTCCTTGACGCGATGGAGCGGCTCAACCCGGAGATCGTGCCCGAGCTCGCCTGGCAGATGGGCCGACCCGTCCGCTACGGCGGCGAGCTTCGCTCGCTCGCCGAACGGGTGCGCGCTTTGGCCGGCCTTGCCGAGGCCGCCTTGGCGTCGCAGGTGGCGGAAGACGGCCGCTCGGTGGTGCGGGTGCCGGTCGGCACGGTCCTGGTCATCGCTCCCTGGAACTATCCGTTCCTCACCGCCGCCAACACGATCGTGCCGGCGCTGCTCGCCGGCAATGCGGTCATCCTCAAGCACAGCGCTCAGACACCGCTCGCGGGGGAGCGCTTCGCCGAAGCGTTGGGTATCGCCGGGCTGCCCGAGGGTCTGTTCGCCAACCTGTTCCTGAGCCACGAGCAGACGGCTCGACTGCTCGCCTCGGGGGGCGTGGGACATGCGGTCTTCACCGGCTCCGTCGAAGGCGGCCGGGCCGTCGAGCGGGCGGCGGCCGGCTCGTTCACCACCCTGACCCTGGAGCTGGGCGGCAAGGACCCGGCCTATGTGCGCCGCGACGCCGACCTTCCGGGCGCCGTCGAGGCGCTGGCCGACGGGAGCTTCTACAATAGCGGCCAGTCCTGCTGCGGGGTCGAGCGTATCTATGTCGACGGCGCGGTGTGGGATCCCTTCCTCGAAGGCTTCGTCGAGGCGGTGCGGCAATATCGGCTCGGCAACCCGCTCGACCCTGAAACGAGCCTCGGGCCGATGGCGAGCGCGAACGGTGCCGAGCAGGTTCGCCGGCAGGTCCGCGAAGCGGTGGAAGGCGGCGCCTGCGCGCACGTGACGACGCAGCTCTTCCCCGGCGACGAAGGCGCCTATCTCATGCCGCAGGTGCTGACCGGCGTCGATCATCGGATGGCGGTGATGCGCGAGGAGACGTTCGGCCCCGTCGTCGGTATCATGAAGGTCGGGGACGATGCCGAAGCGGTGCGGCTGATGAACGACAGCGCCTACGGCCTCACCGCCTCGATCTGGACGAAGGATCTCGCGGCGGCGGAACGGCTGGCCGCCGAGGTGGAGGCCGGGACGGTGTTCGCCAATCGCTGCGACTATCTCGATCCCCGGCTCGCCTGGGCCGGAGTCAAGCATAGCGGCCGCGGCGCCTCGCTCGGCCGTTACGGCTTCGAGAGCGTCACCCGCCCCAAGTCCCTGCACCTGCGGAGCCCCTAATGGCCCTCCCCGACGCCAACTGGAATTATCCGACCGCGATCCGCTTCGGCGCCGGCCGCGCCGCCGAGCTGGGCGAGGCGTGCCGGGCCGCCGGCATCCGCCGGCCGCTGCTGGTCACCGATCCGGCGCTTGCCGGAATGGGGATGGTGCGCGACGCGCTCGCCGCCAGCGGCGCCATGCTTTTCTGCGAGATCCACCCCAACCCGACCGGCGACGATGTCGACGCCGGGCTGGCGGCGTATCGGGATTCCGGCCGCGACGGGGTCGTCGCATTCGGCGGCGGCAGCGCGCTCGACGTCGGCAAGGTGATCGCCTTCATGTCCGGCCAGACCCGCCCGCTATGGGATTTCGAGGACAAGCAGGATTGGTGGTCCCGCGCCGATCCCGCCGGGATCGCCCCGGTCGTGGCGGTGCCGACCACCGCCGGGACCGGCTCCGAAGTGGGCCGCGCCGGCGTCATCCTCGACGAGGCCGAGGGCGTGAAGAAGATCATCTTCCATCCCCGGATGCTGGCCGCCGCCGTCATCCTCGATCCCGAGCTGACCCTCGGCCTGCCGCCGCCCGTCACCGCCGCGACCGGGATGGACGCGCTTTCGCACTGCCTCGAAGCCTATTGCGCCCCGGGCTTCCATCCGATGGCCGACGGCATCGCGGCCGAGGGGACCAGGTTGATCCGCTCATGGCTGCCGAGGGCGTTCGAAAATGGCGCCGACGTCGAGGCGCGGGGCCACATGCTGGCCGCCGCGGCGATGGGCGCGACCGCCTTCCAGAAGGGCCTTGGCGGCATGCACGCTCTGTCCCATCCGATCGGGGCGCTGCTGGGCACCCACCACGGCCTCACCAACGCGGTGCTGATGCCCTACATGCTGGCCTTCAACCGACCTGCCGTCGAGGATCGTCTGGGGCGGCTCGCGGGCTATATCGGCCTCGCCGATTCCTCGTTCGGCGCTTTGCTCGACTGGATCGTCGAGCTTCGACGGCGGCTTGGCATCCCCCATCGCCTTTCGGAGATCGGCGTCACCGCGGCTCATCTCGATCGGATCGCGCTCATGGCCGAAGCCGATCCTTCGGCTTCCGGCAACCCGCGGCGGTTCGACGCGGCGGCGGCCCGGACCGTGCTCGAGGCCGCGATGGCGAGGCCGGACCCGGACCTCAGCCTCGCCGCGCGAGGATGAGCGGCAGACCGCCCGCCGGGCGCAGGGTGACCATGCCATGCGTACGCACCTCGCGGCCGGGCACCGGACCGAAGCGCCACCCGGCCAGCCAATGCGCCAGGATGGTGAGCGCCTCGGCGGTGGCGAAGCGGGCGCCGACGCAGAGGCGCGGGCCGCCGCCGAACGGGATGTACTGGAAGCGGTGGCGCTTATGGTCCTTGGCGAACCGGTCCGGATCGAAGACGTCGGGATTGTCCCACAGCGCCTCGTGGCGGTGGAGCAGCCACGGCCAGATCGAGACGATGTCGCCCTTTCGAACCTCCTCGTCGCCGAGCCGGTCCGGACCCAGCGCCTCCCGGTCGAAGCGTGGGGCGGACGGATAGAGGCGCAAGGTTTCGTCGAAGATCGAGCGCAGCCTCGGCAGCCGCTCCGGCAGGCCGGGATCGTCGCCACCCGCCGCCAGCGCCGCCTGCGCCTCGGCCGCCGCCTCGTCCTGCAACGCCGGCTGCTCGGAGAGCAGGAAGAGAGTCCAACTGACCGCATTGGCGGTCGTTTCGTGCCCGGCGAGGTAGAAGGTCATCGCATTGTCGACCGCCAGGGTCGCCGCCTGCTTCGGCTCGAAACGGCCGTTGAGGCCGCGGATCAGGCGGCCCAGAAAGTCGTCGGGCCCGCCGTTGGGGAGCCGCTCGCGCACCACCGCCTCGAGCGTTCCGCGCAGATAGGCCATGCCCCTGCCGGCGGCCCAGCCCTTGCGGCTCCAAGGCATTCGCGGCAGGCCGAGCATCGCCTGCAATCGGGCCTCGCTCACCCCTTCGAGCGCGGCCGCGATATGGGCCATGGCGGCGTCGCTGGTGAGGCGCGCGTCGCCGCTGAACAGGGTGTTCGAGATGATCCGCATCGTCGCCTGGGTTGCCTCGCGCGCCATGTTGCGGGTGCCAGGCTGCCACCCTTCGAGCGCCGCCCGCCCGACCTCGCCGAATTGCGGCATCAGCCCGTCGACGGCCGCCGGGGCGAAATTGGCGGCGACGATCCGCCTTTGCTCGCGCCAGAGGCCGCCGTCCGAAGTCAGCAGACCTTGACCGATCGCCTCGGCGAGCAGTCGCTTGACGACGTCGGGCTTGCCGTAATTGGCGGCATTGTCGAGCAGCACGCGCTGAACGGCGTCGGGCTCGAGCGGGATGTGGACCCGGAAGCCGAGGATGTTGCGCCGCATGTAGGGAAGCCGGAAGGCCTGCTCCGACCAGCCGTAGACGGCGGTCCGCGCCCGTTCTCCGAAGAAGCCGCGCCAGCTGGCGACGGGCTCGGCGCTGCGCGGCGGGTGGGGCGGGATGAAGGGCGAAGCGGCCGCCACCGGGCCGGCGATTCCGGTTGGAGACATGGGAGCGGAGTTCAGCGACGCCATGACCGAAGGCTGGGGACGGCCGGCGGCCGCGTCAAGCCATTGCGGCGGTTTCGCCTGCATTGGCATCGCCCCTCGTCCGGCGCAGGAAGTCGTCGCGAGCCTCCTCGGGATCCTCGCCTTCCGAGTGGAACCAGGCGACCAGCAGCGCCGCCTCCTCCGGTTCATGCAGCCAGTCCGGATCGTCGCAGAGCCGGAACACCTGCGCCCGCCACAGGGCGGCGATATGGGACGGCTCGGCCGCTTCGGTGAACCGATATTCCTGCATCGAGATACCGGTCGCGATGAAGCGCACTTCCTGGGCGCTGAGGTTGAGGCCATGCTCTCGCCCCGACGCGGCAACTTTGTTGACGGCATCGGTGAACGTGCCCGGGTCGTCGCCCTGGTAATGGGCCGCCAGCGCCCCGAACACGAAACGATATTCAGCCGGGCGCAGAACCGGAACCGGCTTGCGGGCGATCTGTATGATGTCGGTGACGAATTCCTCCAGCTGCTCGCGTTCATCCGCGTCCCAACCGTCAAGATCGACCTGGAAGCCGGGGTCCGAGATCATCTGGCGAGTCCAGTCCACCTCCAGCGGAGCGAGATCGAACTGCTCGAGTAAGGCAGTGAAGGTCTTGTAGCCCGCCCAGTTGCCCAACTCGGCGGGCAGCGCCTCGCGTACCGCCGGGGCCGCCGCGGCGAACGGTATGCGGCCCAGCCCGCGCCGCGCCGCGCCGCTCAGGCAGGCGACGATCACCGCCCCGAGTTCGCCGTCCGGCGGCAGTGAACGCGGAGCCGGCGCAGCCTCGACCGGCACCGCGGCCTTGGCCGCGGCTTCTTCCTGCACCGCCCGCGGCGCCACCCGCTCGACGGCGAGATGCTCGGCGAAGAAATCCGCTTCGATGGTGCGGTCGCTGCAATTCCGATAGGCGGCGGTGGTGTTGTACGATGTGAAAATGACCGACTTTTTCAGCTCCTTGCGGAGGCGATTGAGCACAGGTACGAAATCGGCATCGGCCGAGAGGATGATGAACTCCTCGATGTCGGGATAACGCTGCAGATAGTCGATGATGTCCATGACGATGTAGATATCGGCGCTGTTCTTGAGATGGGCGGTCAGCGGCGGGCAATCGATCACTTCGAAACCGGTCTGAGTGAAATTGCGGCGGTAATTGTTGATCTGGTGCGGCGACGCGTAACATCGGCGGGACACGATCCTCCGCCCCTCCGCTTCGATGCCCGAAGGCAGCGGCATGCTCTTTTCCAGCGCTTCAAGCCACAGCAGGGGCTTGTTGGAGAAACGAGCGGCGACGTTGGGATCGTAGCCGTCGAGTTCGATGCGCACATTGTCGTAATCTATGAAAAGGGCGGAATGGAGCTGTTTCATTACGCCTGCGTAGCATCCGCCGCGTCGACGCCAAGACAAACTGCCGCCGATTTGGACGAGACAGCCTATTCCGCCGCCAGCAGCCTCTCGGCGCCGCCCAGATCGACGCTGACCAGGCGACTGACGCCCTTCTCGATCATGGTGACTCCGAAGAGTCGGTGCATCCGGCTCATCGTCACCGCATTGTGGGTGACGATCAGATAGCGCGTGTCGGTCTCGTTCACCATGCGGTCGAGCAGGTCGCAAAAGCGCTCGATGTTGGCGTCGTCCAATGGCGCATCGACTTCGTCCAACACGCAGATCGGCGCAGGGTTGGTCAGGAAGAGGGCGAAGATCAGGGCGATCGCGGTCAGCGCCTGCTCACCGCCCGACAGCAAGGTGAGGGTCGAGAGGCGCTTGCCCGGCGGCTGCGCCATGATCTCGAGGCCGGCCTCGAGCGGGTCGTCGGATTCGACCAGCTCGAGATGGGCCTGGCCGCCCTCGAACAGGGTGGTGAAAAGGCTTCGGAAATGGCGGTCGACGGTCTCGAAGGCGGTCAGCAGGCGGGTGCGGCCCTCGCGGTTGAGGCTGCCGATCGAGCCGCGCAGCCGGTTGATCGCGAGGCCGAGCTCCTCGCGCTCGGCCTGCGAGGCGGCGCGGCTCTCGTCCAGCTCGGCGAGCTCACGCTCGGCGATCAGATTGACCGGGCCGATCCGCTCGCGCTCGGCGGACAGCCGCTCGTGGCGGCTCGATTCCTCGGCGGCGGGACGGATGGTCGACTCGTCGAAACCCAGCCGCTCGGGGAGCAGCGGCGGCGGGCATTCGAACCGCTCGCCCGAGATCCGGCCCATCTCGATCCGGCGCGCTTCCTGATTCTCGTGCCGCGCGGCGGCACCGGCGCGGGCTTCGCGGGCGGTGGCGAGCGCTTCGCCGACCTCGGCGAGCCGGGCCTCGGTCTCGCGCAGCGCCTGCTCCTCCTGCCGCTCGGTGGCGGCCGCCGCCGCCGCCGCCGTGCC
>JAXDPG010000178.1:0-4397 GCA_034668485.1 Sphingomonadales bacterium | reverse complement strand
GAGGCCGAAATGGGCGAGGAAGGCCGGCGTGGTCGCGTAGATGAGCGTCCGCCCGGGCGCCTCGCGCCGGCCCGCCGGCCGTACCCAGCCCGCCTCCAACAGCAAGTCCAGCGTGCCCTTCGAGAACACGACCCCGCGGATGGCCTCGATCTCGGCGCGGCTGACCGGCTCGTGATAGGCGACGATCGCCAGAGTCTCGACCGCCGCGCGCGACAGCCGCCGGGTCTCGTCGCGCTCGCGCCTGAGGATGAAGGCGAGGTCGGGCGCGGTCTGGAAATGCCAGCGCCGGCCGCGCTCGACCAGCTCGATGCCGCGGCCGTCATAATGGCGCGCCAGCTCGGCCAGCGCCGCCGCGACGTCGACCTCAGGCCCGACATGGGCGGCGATGTCGTCGGCGCTCATCGGCGCCTCGGCCGCGAACAGCACCGCCTCGACGGCGCGCAGGCTGTCGTCCATCCCGATCACGGGTGACTGTCACTTTTTGCCGTCACGCCGCATCCTTTCCCGCCGGCCGCGGCGGCAAAAAGTGACTGTCACTATTCGCGCGGCCCTCGTCCCGATCATCAGGCGGCCCTTATGTAGAGGGGCTCGAAGGCCCCTTTCTGATCGATCTCGACCCGTCCCTTGCGGGCGAGCTCGAGCGCGGCGACGAAGCTCGAGGCGAGCGCGGACTTGCGGAACTCCCCGTCCTGGGTGTCGGGCAGGAAGGCCTCGATCCTCGTCCACTCGAGCTTGGTGCCGATCATCCTCTCCACCCTCAGCAAGGCCTCCTCGAGCGTCATCACCGGCCGCCGGGCGACGATGTGGAAGGCCGGCTCGTTCCTCGCCCGGACCGAGCCGTAGGCCGCGATCAGATCGTACATCTCCGCCTGCCACAAGGACTTGCGGACGACCCTCAGCCCCTCGGGCGCGCCGCGCAGGAAGACGTCGCGGCCGAGCCGGTCGCGGCCCAGCAGCCGCGCCCCAGCCTCGCGCATCGCCGAGAGGCGCTGAAGCCTCAGCTGCAGCCGCATCGCCAGCTCCTCCGGGCTGGGATCGGCTTCCCGGTCGCGCGGCAGCAGGAGACAGGATTTGAGGTAGGCCAGCCACGCCGCCATCACCAGATAGTCGGCGGCGATCTCGAGCTTCAATTTCTTGGCATCGGCAATGAAGGCGAGATATTGCTCGACCAGCGCCAGGATCGAGATCTTCGCCAGGTCGACCTTCTGATTGCGCGCCAGCGTCAGCAGCAGGTCGAGCGGCCCTTCCCACCCGTCGAGGTCGAGGGTCAGCCGGTCGGCCTCCCGCACCGGCGCCGCCGTCTCGAATTCGTCGAAACCTTCGTCCCTGTCCATCGCCCGAGACTAGGGGCTTCGCGATCCGAAGCGAAGGGGGATCGGGTCATTTATGCACAGCATTTTTGCCCCTTGCGGAGCCGCCACTCGATGATACAATGTATCTAGAAACTATAATGTAAGGGGTCGTCATGCGTCCGTCCTGCCTGCTCGTCGCGAGCTTCGCCTTGCTCTCGCTCGCCCCACTCGGTGCCGCGCTCGCTCCAGCGCCGGCCGAGGCCGCGCCTGCGCGCCGGCCGAACGGCGGCCTCACCGCCTTCCGCTCCGACGCCGAGCTGCGCGCCTATCCGCGGCGGCTGAAGCGACAGCAGGACTCGATACCGCCGGCATTCGTGCCGATGCCTTCGCCGCCGCCGCCGCCGGCACCGCCGCCGCCCGGAGGCGCCCCCGTCGCCGCGGAGCCGGCCACGGTCAACGCGCTCCCGCAATCCCTCGCGGCGGGCAGGACGAGCATTACCAACAACCAGGAAGCGAATGTCGACGAGGGCGACATCGTCAAGGTGAGCGGCGAGCATCTCGTGATCCTGCGCCGCGGCCGGCTGTTCACCGTCAACCTTGCCGGCGGGAAAATGCGCCCGGTCGATTCGATCGACGCCTTTCCCCCGGGCGTATCCGGCCGCGGCGACTGGTATGACGAGATGCTGATCTCCGGCGACCGCATCATCGTCGTCGGCTACAGCTACGCCCGTGGCGGCACCGAGATAAACCGCTTCCGCGTCGACCCCGCCGGCCGGCTCGCCTTCGAGGACGCCTGGCACCTCAAGTCGAACGATTATTATTCGTCGCGCAACTACGCCTCGCGGCTGATCGGCAACCGCCTGGTCTTCTACACGCCGCTCTATCTCGATTGGGACAAGGACCCGCTCGAGGCGCTCCCCGGGGTTCGGCGCTGGCGCGGCGACGCTCACGCCGCATTCCGCCGCATCGCCCCGGCGCGCCAGGTCTATATCGCTCCGGCGATGCGCGGTTCGAGCGCGGCGAACGTCGACACCCTGCACAGCGTCACCAGCTGCGACCTCGCCGCCGCCGAGCTCGCCTGCTCCGCCGTCGCCGTGCTCGGCCCGGAGAGCCGCACCTTCTACGTCTCGCCCCAGGCCGTCTATCTGTGGGTCTCCGACTCCTGGAACGAGAACCGCCGCCGCGGCCCCGACGCCTGGCTCTACCGGCTGCCCTTCGCCCGCGAGCGCCCTTCCGCGGTCGCCGCGCGCGGCGCGCCCGTCGACCAATTCTCGTTCCGCGAGGATGGCGGCGAGGGCGTTCTCAACGTGCTCCTGCGCGGGGAGAGCCGCGGCGACTTCATGTTCGCCCCCGAGGTGTCGGGCACCGGAGTGGCGCTGGCGCGGGTCCGGTTCAGCGATTTCGGCGACGGCTCGAGCGAGCTGCCGCGCACGCGCTACCGGGTGCTTCCGGATCCGGGCGCCGAATCCTGGTCCTTCCACAACCGCTTCGCCGGCAATTACGTCCTCTATGGCGGCGGCGCCTACGGCCGCTCGGCGGGCACGGCCAGGCTGGTCGTCGCGCCGGTCCGCGGCGGGCCCGTGGCCGAGCTGGCCGTCCCCCATTCGGTCGACCGGATCGACCTGCTCGGCAGCGACGCCATCGCGATCGGCGAGGCGCCGGGCGGGCTCGGCTTCAGCACCGTCGAGCTGGCCGCCGCCGGTCCCCGCCTCGGCGACCGCTATCTGCTCCCCGACGCCGCCGAGGGCGAGACCCGAAGCCATGCTTTCTTCTTCAGCCCCGATCCGGCGACTCCCGACGGCGCGTCCGGAACGCTCGGCCTCCCCGTCGCCCGCCGCGCCGACCCCAGGCTGGCGCGCTTCTTCGGAAGCTCGGCGGCGATGCTGTTCCTCCGCCGCGACCGGCGCCGCCTGGCTCCCGCCGGCGAGCTCGAGGCGGAGACCAAGGGAGTCGCCGACGACGCCTGCCAGGCGAGCTGCGTCGACTGGTACGGCAATGCCCGCCCGATCTTCCTCGGCGGCCGCACCTTCGCCCTGCTCGGCTACGAGCTGGTCGAGGGGGAGCTGGTGCGCGGCCGGATCCGCGAGGTCGGCCGGATCAGCTTCGCCCCGCCGGCGCCGCCGCGACAATGAGCGGTTGCCACGCTCGGCGCGGGATGCATAGGCTTGCGCCATGCTCGGACCGACGCTCGAAACCGCCCGCCTGATCCTTCGCCCGCCGCTCGAGGAGGATCTCGACGGCCTTGCCGAGATGATGGCCGACGAGGAGACGGCGCGCTTCGTCGGCGGCGAGCAGGCCCGCGCCGGCGCCTGGCGCCAGCTCGCCGCTTTCGCCGGCTCCTGGGCGCTCCGGGGCTACGGCATGTTCTCGGTGATCGAGAAAGCGAGCGGCCGCTGGGTCGGCCGGCTCGGCCCGTGGCGGCCGGAGGAATGGCCGGGCCCGGAGGTGGGCTGGGGCCTGACCCGCGCCGCCTGGGGCCGCGGCTATGCCACCGAAGGCGCCGCCGCCACCATCGAATGGGCGTTCGACGCGCTCGACTGGGACGAGGTCATCCACTGCATCTCCCCGGCCAACGCGGCTTCGGCCCGGGTCGCCGAGCGGCTCGGCTCGCGCCGCCGTGGCAGCGCCTATTTGCCGGCCCCGTTCGACAGCGAGCCTGTCGACATCTGGGGCCAGACCCGCGCCGAATGGCGCGCCCGCCGTTAGTCTAGCCGCCACCCCGCGAGGATTTCCCCTTAGTGCCTGACACGTGCCTGGCACCGGGAATTTGCCTCGGTGCCAGGCTTAGCGGATCGCCCGCACCTCGACCACTTTGAGGTAGGCGCGCAGCGTCCCCTTCTCGACCAGAGCCTGGAATTGCGACCAGCGGCCCGGCAGCAGGACGCACAGCTTGGGGTCGACCTGCGGCCCGATCGGCCCGATCCTGACCGGCAGCGCGCGCACCACCTCGTAGGTCACCACCCGGTCGACCTGCGGCTTCCAGTCGCTGCGCACGGCGAGATCGTCGCGCACCTCCCGGACGCTGCCGATCCTGTCGAAGGTGCCGAAGCTGCCGGGCGAATCGGGCGTCTGGGCGCCGCCGATCGCCATCTGGAAGCGGGTGCC
>JAXDPG010000177.1:0-8572 GCA_034668485.1 Sphingomonadales bacterium | reverse complement strand
CGGGGCCCCCCGCGGATTCCGACTATTTCCTGATGATCGTCGGCGTCTACGCGACCCTGGGAGTCTTCCTCATCCTCGCGGCGCGCGATCCGCTCGCCCACCGTTCGCTCATCCTCTTCACGATCTGGTCGAGCCTGGTCCACGCCGCGATCATGGCCGTCCAGGCAATGGCGAGCCCGGCGCAGCACGGCCACCTCCTCGGCGACGTGCCCGCCCTCGTCCTCGTGGCGGCCGTGCTCGGCGCGCTGCTCGCGGCCGAGAAGGCGCCGATGACGGCGGAACGGGCAGCAGCCGTCTAGCCGCGCCATCACTTCGGCGCGAACATCGTCTCGAAGGCGCAAGGCACCGAGGCGGTCGTCCCTCTCCCGTTCTTTACGGGAGAAGAGCCGCCTGGTTGCTTCCCCCGCAAGCAACCTTGGTAGGCGGCTCTTGGGCCCAAGCGCAGCTTGGGAGGTGAGGGTCCGTAGCCCTGACTCACCAAGACCCTCACCTTCCACCCGCTACGCGGGCGGGCCTCTCCTCTCCCGCGAAAAGCGGGAGAGGGGTGGGGCTGCACTTACAGCGCCCGCCGTCACCCCACGTCAAAAATATTTGACATGTCGAAAATCTTCGACTACGAGCCTGTCAAACATTTTTGACAGGGGGAAACGACATGTCCTTTCGCGAGAAATCGGCCTGGGTGATGGCGGTTCTGATGAGCCTGGCCGGGCTTTATTATCTCAACCTCGCCGTCGGCGCTTCGCGAGCGCTCGGCGCGCCGGCGCCGCCGGTCGGGATCTTCATCGCCTATGTCATCCTGGTCGTGATCGCCTCGGTGGCGGCGCAAGTGGGGTTGGCCCTCTCTGCTCCAAAGGAGGCGAACGCGCCGGCCGACGAGCGCGAGCGTCCACTGCTCCAGCGCGCCGGAAACTGGTCCGGCATCGTCCTTGGCGCGGGGACGGCGACCGCGCTGCTATATTATCTGCAGCACGGCAACGGCGATTTGCTGTTCCACATGGTGATGGGCAGCCTGATCGTCTCGCAGATCGCGGAATATGGCTTCCAGATCGCACTGCTTCGGCGGAGCGCCTGAGCCGTGGGCGAGCGCCCGCCGATCACCAACCGGGTGCGCGAGCTTCGCGAGCGGCACGGACAGATGAGCCAGGCCGCGCTCGGCGAGGCGATCGGAGTCACCCGCCAGACCATCATCGCCATCGAGCAGGGCCGCTATTCGCCCAGCCTCGAAAGCGCCTTCCGAATCGCCCGCCTGTTCGGAGTCGGCCTGGAAGACGTTTTCGGGTGGGAGGAGAGCTGAGCGGAGGCGGTCGACTAGTCCCTTCCTGCGGTGCGGTTCGCCACCGGCCGCGGAACGCGCGAAAGCCTGTTTTCTAAAGCAGGCGAACAGGTTAAACCTGCCGAATCTTCAAGGGGGATGCCCTGAATAAGCCTATCCTGTTCTGCGCGCTCGCGCTCGCCGCGGCCGTGCCCGCCGCCGCCGGCAAGCTCGAGAAGATGAATTTCTCGCCCGACGACCCGCAGGCGCTCGTCCTCGTCGAGGAGCGGGACGGGCTTCGCGGCGGCTATTTCACCTTCGTGCGCGTCGACCTCGAGGCGATGACCCGCGGCACCGGCAAGATCGTCGTCGACAAGACCACGGCGGGCCGGCTGCGCACCGCCAATCCCGGCCTCCAGACCAAGGGCGAGGGCCTGATGGTTCCGAAGAACATGTCGCGCTTCTCCGCCGCCAAGGGCGCGCCGGGCGATTATGCGCTGGTGGATTTCACCTATGGAGTCTTCGGCGGCATGGCGAGGGAGTGCGGCGGCAAGGCCATCGCCGTGTTCCGCTTCGTCCCTGGCAAGGCCAATCTGGTCACCGCGGAGATGCTCCCGGAGGGCGGGCATTCGACCAACATCCTGTCCTATCGGTCCGCCCGAAACCGCTCCAACGCGGACGTCGCCGATGCCCAGGAGATACTCGGCGAATATCCCAACCTCAAAGGCGAAGTGGTCCCGGCCGAGTTCCGCGGCTGGTACCAGTTCCGCAAGGAGAGAGGCGGAGTCGCCGTCTGCGGCAAGGGCGATTTCCTGGTTCCGGTGGCCGCGCCGAGCGGCTGAGCCGCAGCGCCGATCCAAGACCCCATATCCATTCTCCCCGCCACGCCTTTTCAGCCCATTTCGAGCGGTTGCGGCGGCCCCCGCGCTCCGCGATCGACCTGAGCGGCTTCGCCCGAAGCCTTGCCGCCCGGCAATGCGCGGCTTACCCAATCCCGATGATCAGGATCGCCCCGCTGCTGGCCCTTTCGTTCCTCGCCGCCGTTCCCGCCGGGGCGGCCGCTTTGGCTCCGGCCCCCGCCGTGGCCTCCGCCGAGCCCCAGCCCGCCGCATCGGCGCGAGCGAGGGCCAACCTCGTCACCCTCTTCTCGGACGAGGATTATCCGGCCGCCGCCGTTCGCAACCATGAGCAGGGACCGGTCGCCTTCAGCCTCTCCATAGGCGCCGACGGAATGCCGACCGCCTGCTCGGTGACCGGTTCGAGCGGATCCGCCCTCCTCGACTCCACCACCTGCAGGCTGCTGATGGAGCGGGCCCGCTTCGAGCCCGCCCGCGACGCCCAGGGCAGGCCGACCACCGACACGGTGGCGGGACGGATCATCTGGCGGCTGCCGGACGATGAGCCGGGCCAGCCGCCCCCGGCCTTGATGCTCTGGATGCTCTGCGTGGGCGGCGAAGCCGCGAAGCTGGTACCCGGCGACCTGCCGCCGGCCGAGGTCGCTCGGCGGGCCTTTTCGCCGTGCAAGGCGCTAGAGGCGATCGTCGCGCCGGATCCGGAGCGGGCGCGGTTGCTGGCGGAGCGCCGCTCCGAGTTCGAGCGCATGATCGAAAGCACCGTGGCGACGATGCGGGCCGGGCTGACAGCCGGGCCGGTGCCTCTGGAGACGCTGGAGAGGGAATTCCCGCACTGACGGGCATTTTCCGCGTCTTGCCTTTTCGTACTCTTTATGTTCTACATCGACGATGAGCAACTCGCCTTCCGGCCGCCGCGTCCCCGCCTTCACGCCGGTGCCCTTGCGCTACCGCCGCGACGGCTGGACGCCCATGCGGCAGGCGGATTTCCTCGGGCGCCTCGCCGAAACCTGGAGCGTCGCCGCCGCCGCCCGCCATGTCGGCAGGTCGCGCGAAAGCGCCTATCGGCTGCGCGACAAGCCGGGGGCCCAGAGCTTCGCCGCGGCGTGGGACTTCATCCTCGCCCAGCCGCGCGCCGCCCGGAAGTCCACGCTCGAGCTGCTCTGGCACCGCGCCTTCTACGGTACTCTGAAGCCGATCATGCGCGGCGGCAGGCACGTCGCGACCCGCCATTCCCCCGACGACGACGCGGTCCTGCGCCTCTATCGCCGTGAGATGCAGCGCCGCCGCGCCCTGCGCCGCCTGGACGGAAGGTCACGGTGAAATTTCGCCGGATCCATGCGCAGGTCGTGAACTTCCGCAGGGACGGGAAATGCGCTCACCCGCCGGCCGGAACATCCCCGAACAGGCTGATGCAGCGGGCGAGCGGGGTCCCGTCGACATCCTCCGGGCCGATAGGGCAAGGGCGCGCCCGGTCGGCCCGGCGCCCGACCATCCGGCAAAAGACGAGCGGCTTGCGGCGCCGTAACAGGGAGATTACCCAATCGGCATGACCGGCTTCGCAGCTCTTGCCGCCTTCCTTCTCGCCGCGCTCGCCCCGGCTGCGGCGGCGGCCGCCGCGCCTGTGCGCGCCATGACGACGCAGACCCTGCCGAGCCTCTTCTCCGACGCGGATTATCCCGCCGCGGCGATCCGCAACCACGAGCAGGGCCCGGTCGGCTTTCGGCTCGACGTCGGCCCCGACGGGAGGGTGGCCGCCTGTTCGGTGGTAAGCTCGAGCGGCTCCCAGTCCCTCGATTCGACGACCTGCCGTCTGCTGACCGAGCGCGCCCGCTTCACCCCGGCCAGGGATGCGAAGGGAAGGCCGACGGCCGACACCTTCACCGGACGGATCATATGGCGGCTCGCCGCGGCGGCAGGACCTCGCCTGCAGGCGGCCCAGATGCTGTGGAAGACCTGCGTGATGGGCGAAGCGTCGAAGCTCGTTCCGGGCGATCTTCCCGCCGCCGAGATCGCCCGCCGGTCCTTTCCGCCCTGCACCGCGCTCGAGGCCCTCGTCGCTCGGGAGCTCAAGGCGCCGATGCCGCTCGACCAGTCGCGCGCCGACCTGGCGGGCACGATCGGGAACGAGCTGCCGGGAGCGCGGACCGCGTTGAGGGCGCCGCCGCAGGCGGAGGCTCCGCGGGACTGAACCGGCCCCGCGGCCCGCCCTCAGAACAGGGTCTCGCCCCGCTCCAGCATCGCCACGAACTGCGCGATCCTTTTCGCCCGGGTCTCGGGCTTCCTCGCGTCGAGGACCCGGTAGATGAGGCCGTAGCGGTTCGCCCCCTTCAGGGTCGCGAAGAAGGCCGCGGCCTTCGGGCTTGCATCGAGGGCGGCCCGGAGCTCGGGCGGCGGCTCGGCGCGGCTGTGCGGGGGATAGGCGTCGGCCCAGCGCCCGTCCGCCTTCGCCGCCTCGACCTCGGCGAGGCCCCCCGGCCGCATCCGCGCCGCCGCGACCAGCGCTTCGACCCGCTCGCAATTGATCTTCGACCATTTGCTGCGCGCCCGCCGCGGCGTGAACCGGATCAGCCAGCTCTTCTCGTCATAGGGATTCATCTGGCCGTCGATCCAGCCGTGGCAGAGCGCCGCATCGACCGCTTCGCTCTTCGAGACGCTGGCGAGGCCGCTGCCTTTCCTGGCGAGCTTGAGCCAGAGGCCGGCGCTGTCGGCCGGCTGGGCGGCGAGCCATGCCTCGAAGGCGGCCGAATCCTCGAAGGCGAGGACCGGAAGTCCTTTGCGTGTTTCCATTCCATTTCTTCCTGCCGGTCGGGCCTGCCCATAGCTCATCTTGACGCGCCCCGCAGCCGATGGGACGAACGGCCGGGGGGAAGCCGTCATGCGCAAGCCGGGACTGATCGCCGCGATGCTGCTCGTCTCCGCCTGCGGCCGAAGCGGCGACGGCGCCGCGCCGGTCGAGTCGAACCGGATCGCCGAGGCCGGCAAGGCCGCCGCCCCGACCGCTCATCCTTCCGCCCCGGCGCCGGCGCCTCCGCCGATTCCGGCCAAGCCCGCGGCCGCGGCCGGAGCGTGCCTGATGCAGGGCGAGGAGCGGCTCGCCGTGCCTCCGCTCCGGGCCGTCGGCACCGAGCCTTTCTGGGGCGCCCGGATCGAGGGCCGCTGCGTCGCCTACTCCACTCCGGAGGCTCCGAACGGTATCCGGATCTGGACCCGCTTCGCCCCCGTCCCGGGCGGCGGCGGCACCTGGACGGGCGCGCTCGGCGGCCGGCGGTTCGAGCTCAGGACCCGGCGCCGGCCGGGCTGCTCCGACGGCATGTCCGACAAGGTCTATCCGATCGCGGTCGATCTCGTCGTCGTCGGCGAGCGCCGCTCGGGCTGCGCCGAGCCGCTCCAGGTAGCCCCGTGACGACGGTCACGCTCGAGGCGCCGGTGCCGGGCTAAGGCTGCAAGCCCGGCAGAGAAGGCGGGCAGGCCGGCAAAGGGAGAGGAAGGCGTCATGCCGATCAGCGGAAGCGGATGGGAGCTTCACGTCAGGCGGCTGCTCGAGCAGACCGGCGGCGGCAAGACCCGGACGGTCGGCGCCTATCAGGTGTTCCATGACGGCGTCGCCGCCAGCCACAGCATGGTCGTCGACGGCGTCGACGTCCCGCTGTCCGGAACCACCGCCGAATCGCCCGGGCCGAGCCAGAACGCCCATCCGGCGACCCCGAAAAATCCGAGCCGTATCCTTGCCGGAACCTATCCGCTGAAGACGTCGGGCGGGCCCGAATACAAGACGAACGGCTATCGCAACGATCTTCGGATCGAGCCGGCCATGCCGGGCATAGAGCTGCTCGACACCGGGAACCGCACCGACATCGTCATCCATCCCGGCAAGGACCGTTTCCTCTCCTCGATCGGCTGCATCAACCTGTGCACCCGCCTTCCCGACGCGCAGGAGATCATCAACTATCCGGGCAGCCGCCGCCGGGTCATCGCCCTGATCGAGGACCTGAGATCGTTCCTCGGCGGCATTCCGGGCGACGGCGACCTGGAGATTCCCAATGCTTCGGTCGTCATCGACGAGGACGAGCTTGCGCATTTCGTCGCGCCGGCCGCCCATGCCGACGATTCGATCGACGGCGCCGCCCTCGCCGCGGCGAACGGGGTCGCGGTCAAGGCCGGAGCGATGGTCTCGAACCTCCATCCGAGGATGGCCCCGGTGATCGTCGCCGTCGCGCAGGCGGCGTCGACGCTCGGCCTGCCGGGCCCGGTCATCACCTCGGGCAATGACAGCAAGCACCAGGCCGGCTCGCTTCACTTCAAGAACCGCGCCCTCGACTTTCGCGCCAACAACATCACCGACGCCCAGGCCGCCTCGCTCCAGCATGCGGTCGCCGCGATCGTCGGCCGCGACTATGACGTGATCTTCGAGATGTTCCCGGCCAACCCGGCCAACGACCATCTGCACGTGGAATTCGATCCGAAGTGACCCGCGCCCGAATTGCGCCACAAGCGCATGACAGGCAGCGACAATGCTCGGCACCCCGGCCGCCCCGACCCTGGAGACGCCCCGTCTCGTCCTGCGCGGCTGGCGGCCGGAGGATTTCGCCCCTTATGCCGCCATGCTCGCCGACGACGAGACGGCCCGGTTCATCACCGCCCAGGGCCGGGGGCTCGATCCGGACGAGGCCTGGAACGAGACGGTCTGGCTGGTCGGCCACTGGCAGATGCTGGGCTATGGAATGTTCGTCGTCGAGGAACGCTCGAGCGGCGCCTTCCTCGGCCGGGTCGGCCTGCTCCGCCCGCCGCGCTGGCCGGCCTTCGAAATGGCCTGGTCGCTGGCCCGCGGAGCGCGCGGCAGGGGCTATGCGACCGAGGCCGCCCGAGCCGCCATCGCCTGGTCGTTCGAGATTCTGCCGATCGACCGGATCGTCTCGATCATCGATCCGCGCAACGCGGCGAGCGAGCGCGTCGCCGGGCGGCTCGGCCAGCGCCGGACCGGCGAGCGCTTCACGCCGTTCCGCGAGCCCTGCGACATCTGGGAGATTCGGCGGGAGGATTGGCGCTCGAAAAGCGGCTAGCGGCGGCCGCGCCGGATCCCGATGAAGCGGCGCTCGGTGCCGAGCGCCACCAGGACGCCCGACATCTTGCGACCCTTGACCCGTCCGGTGACCGTGAACGGAAGCGCCAGCCGGCTTCCGCGCAAGGTGAAGGCCGAGCCGGCGATCGAGCCCGTGGCGGTGGCGCCGCCGCGGTCGTAGACCTCGGCGAAGAGCTCGGTGCCGTGCTGCTCGATCACCATCGAGCCCGAACGGATCTCGCCCCTCCGGTTCCGCCAGGTCAGGTCCCAGGTCCCGCCGATGCGCTGGGTCGCCGAAGCCGCTCGAGCCGGCGGCGCGGAAAGGAAGGGCAGGCCCGTCTCGGGCAGGGCACCGAAGGCGATCAGGACCAAAGCCGCGGCACGGACCCAGGGACGCATATCGCCTTGCCGCTTCATCGCGCCTCGGCGCGCTCGGCCAGCTTCAGCTCGCCTTCCTCATAGCCGTCCCAATAATGGAGCCGCTCCGCCGCCACCTTGATCAGCACCAGGCCCGGCGTGTCGACGCCCTGCTCGAACCAGCGGTCGAGGTCCTTCGTCCAATGTTCGGCGAAACGGGCCTTGTCGCGGATCAGCTCGGCGCGCCCTTCCACCGAGACGAAGAAGGGCCTGAAGCCGAGCGCTCCGGATTTGGCCTGGTAGCCGAGGCCGACCTGCGGATCGCGGACGATGTCGGCGACGGTGCGGGTGTCGTCGCAGGTGAAGAACCAGGCGGCACCGTCGAAATCGACGTCGCGATTGTTGCTCATCGGCCGCCCGGCGATGGCGCCGCCGCCGGTGCGGGTGGAAAGGATGGTGAAGTCGATATCGCGCAGCTTCCTGGCGATGTCGGCGAGGCTTTTCTCGGCCATTTCGGGCTCCTGATCTGGGTCTGGCCCCACCAACGCCCGGCCGCCGCGCCGGTTCAGCGCTCCGTGCGATCGAACAGGAAGCCGTTGATGCTGAGTCGCCCCGTCACGGCGTCGGGCGGCAGTTCGATTCCCGGTGGGATCGCCGCGCAGTGCAGGGCGTGACTTCGGTAGACGATCGCCCGGTTCGGCCTCGCCTCGTAGCTTGCGATCTGCTCGTAGAGCGGCGTGTCGCCGGCGATGTAGGCGGGCGGCGGCAGGCCGTGCTCGGCGATGCCGGCTTCAAGCGCCGCTTCGAAGGCCGGCTGGCGCCCGGCGTCGAGGGTCTCGAAGCCGGTGGCGCGCTGGCGGTAGAAGGCGGTCCCGCCCTGGCTCGGGCCGGAGAGGTAGATGAGGATGGCGATCCGCTCCCGCTCCAGCCCGTCGACGTGCGGCAGGCGCTGGATCGGGGCGAGCTCGTGCGGAGGCGTGGTGACGATCGAGAAGTAGCATTCGGCCATCGGCGGCACCGGGTCGAGCTCGAAGGTCTCGCCGACAAGCT
>JAXDPG010000176.1:0-2755 GCA_034668485.1 Sphingomonadales bacterium | reverse complement strand
CGCGCTTCAGCTGCTTCCCGGCTGCGCGACTCGGGCCGCCCGCGAGGGCGGTTCCGTAGAGCCGATGCTCGCGTCCATGGCCGAGGCGATCCTCGCCGAATATCCGGAGAATGCGACCTCGCTCGGCCTCGACAAGGACGCCCGCGCCGCGCTCAAGTCCAAGCTCACCGACCGCTCGCTGCACGGCCGGGCGCGGCTCGCCGGGGCGGCTGCGGACCGGCTGCGCCGGCTGCAGGCGGTCGACCGCTCCAGCCTCGACCCGGCGGCGCAGATCGACCTCGGAGTCGCCGAGACCGCGCACCGGCTGGCGGTCGAGGGCTTCCGCTTCCCTTATGGCGACGTCGTCACGCTCAACCAGAACCTCTCCTACCGCAACGCGCCCTACGTGGTCGCCCAGAATACCGGAGCGTTCGTCGAGGTCCCTGACTTCCTCGACAGCAACCATGTCGTCGAGACCGCTGCCGACGCCGAGGCCTATCTCGCCCGGCTCGAAGCCTATGCCGGAGCGCTCGACGGCGAGACCGAGCGGCTGGCCCACGACCGGGGCCTTGGTGTAGTCGCGCCGGACTTCCTGCTCGACAAGACCCTGAAGCAGATGAAGGGCGCGCGCGCCCAGTCCGTCGAGCAATGGGGGCTGGTGACCTCGCTGGCGCGGCGGACGGGCTCGATCCCCGGCGACTGGCGCGCCCGAGCCGCGGCCCTGGCCCGCGCCGAGGTCGCACCGGCGATGGACCGGCAGATCGCCGAGCTCGCCCGCCACCGCGCCCGCGCCGACGGCCGCGCCGGAGTCTGGAAA
This sequence comes from Sphingomonadales bacterium, assembly GCA_034668485.1. Lineage (GTDB taxonomy): Bacteria > Pseudomonadota > Alphaproteobacteria > Sphingomonadales > Sphingomonadaceae > Allosphingosinicella. The sequence goes on along the minus strand of JAXDPG010000176.1, from coordinate 1,959 downwards.
CTGCCCGACGGCGAAGCTTATTACGGCTGGGCGCTGAGGGCCGCGACGACGAGCAGCCTGAGCCCGGCCGAGGTCCATGCGATGGGCCTCGCCCAGCTCGCCGAGCTTCAGGGCCGGATGGAGCCCCTGCTCCGCGCCCAGGGCCTCACCCGAGGCACCGTCGGCGAGCGGATGACCGCGCTCGGCAAGGATCCGAAGCACCTCTTCCCCAATACCGACGAGGGACGGCGCCAGATCCTCGATTATCTGAACGGCCGGGTCGCCGACATCCGGACCCGCCTGCCGCGCGCCTTCGCCACTTTGGTGAGGGGCAATCTCATCATCAAGCGCGTCCCGCCCGAGATCGAGGCGGGGGCGCCCGGCGGCTATGCGGCGGCGGGCACGATCGACGGCTCGGTGCCCGGCAATTACTATATCAACCTTCGCGACACCTCGATCTGGCCGCGCTTCGGCCTGCCCACCTTGACCTATCACGAGGGCATTCCCGGCCATATCTGGCAGGGCGAATATACCTACAAATTGCCGCTGATCCGCTCCCTGCTCGCCTTCAATGCCTATTCGGAAGGCTGGGCGCTCTATGCCGAGCAGCTCGGCGACGAGCTCGGCGCCTATGAAGGCGATCCGCTCGGCCAGCTGGGCTACCTCCAGTCGCTCGCCTTCCGAGCCTGCCGCCTCGTCGTCGACACCGGCCTCCACGCCGAGCGCTGGACGAGGGCGAAGGCGATCGACTGGTTCGCGACCACCAACGGCTCGACCGTTGAGGAAGTGCAGGGCGAGGTCGACCGCTATTGCGCCTGGCCGGGCCAGGCCTGCGGCTACAAGGTGGGGCACAGCGAGATCAACCGGCTGAGGGAGAAGGCGAGGGCGGCTTTGGGCGGGCGGTTCGACCTGAGGACGTTCGACGATGCGCTGGTGCTGGGCGGGAACGTGCCGCTGACTCTGCTGGAGACGGTGATCGACCGCTACATCGCGGGCGCCAACGGCTAGCGCCAAAACGGACCAGACGCCGCCGGGGCGCGGCTTGACTCCGGACCGGCCGGGGCGGACTCTCCGACGGCGGCGAGGGGGCCGTGCCAATGGCGACCGTCGGTCTGCTGGCGAAGGGGTGGCGCCGCACAGCTGGGGCCATGTTGGTCCTTGCCGCCTTCGCCTGGACGGGCGCGATCCATTCCCAGTCGCCCCAGCCGCGCGAGGCCAAGGTGCAGCTGTCCTGGCAACCGGGCTGGACTCCGTCCGGAATCGCAGTCGAGGCGGGCGATACGCTTTCGATCCGGGTGCGGACGATCAAGGGCGCCGCCGAGCCTCAGCCGCGGTGTCAGCCGAACCCGGCGACGGGGTATCGGACCGATTGCCCGCAACCGGAGCGCCAGCAGGGAACGCTTCCGGAGGCCATCCTGAACTTCGCCTCGCGACAGGTGATCCTCGGCCGTCTCGGCGAAGGCACGCCGTTCGCGGTCGGGCGCAATTTCAAGAAGGTCATGAACGCCGGCGGCGCTTTGTCGCTGCGCTGGGAGGTCCCGAGGGAGGCTGCGCGCGCGGCGGCGCAGGGCTTCAACGTCGTCATCAGGGTCGAGCCCGGCGCCTCGAAAGGGGACGGCGACGACGGCAACGACGGTATTCCTATCCTGACCCATGGCGGCGGCAACGAAGGATCGCCGGTAAACGGGGTCGACACGAACGACGGCTCTCCGACGAATAACGTAGGGGACGTCATCGACGACGGGCCCGCGGCCGAGGCGACGAACCTCCAGGGCAATGTCCAGGAGCCGGAGGAAAATGCCGCCGCCGCCGTTGACCCCGTCCTTCTCGCGCCACCCGAAGACAAGGCAGTCGTGGACCCGGACAAGAACGTCAGCGCCGCCGACCCCGAAACGCGCCTGTCCATGGCCCAGATTGCCGTCATCGCGGCCGCGCTGGCGGCGGCGCTGCTGGCGCTCGCCGCAGCCGGCGTCGGAATGC
>JAXDPG010000175.1:0-3986 GCA_034668485.1 Sphingomonadales bacterium | reverse complement strand
CCTAAACCCCTCTCCCATCTTAGGGAGAGGGAGGGGCCCAAAGCGCCAGCTTTGGGAGGGTGAGGGCAAGGGCCGAAATGCCCTCACCCTGCCGCTTCGCGGCTGCCCCTCTCCCTGAACGGGAGAGGGGTTTAGTCCGCGCGGCGGACGTAGGTCTGCTCGTAGACGTCGACGACGATCCGGGTGCCCGCGCCGATATGGGGCGGCACCATCACCCTTACGCCGTTCTCGAGCAAAGCCGGCTTGTAGCTGGAGGACGCCGTCTGGCCCTTCACCACCGCATCGGCCTCGACGATCGTCGCTTCGATCGTGTCGGGAAGCTGGACCGAGATCGGCCTTTCCTCCCAGAGCTCCATGACCACGTCCATGCCGTCCTGGAGGAAGGCGGCGGCGTCGCCGAGCAGGTCGGTCGGAAGCGTGATCTGCTCGTAATTGTCCTTGTCCATGAAGGTCAGCATGTCGCCGTCGCGGAACAGGAACTGGAAGTCCTTGGTGTCGAGCCTCACCCGTTCCACCGTCTCCGCCGAGCGGAAGCGGACGTTGTTCTTGCGGCCGTCGATGAGGTTCTTCATCTCGACCTGCATGTAGGCGCCGCCCTTGCCCGGCTGGGTGTGCTGGATCTTGACGGCGCGCCAGATGCCGCCCTCATATTCGATGATGTTGCCGGGACGGATGTCCACGCCGCTGATCTTCATGTCTTCTCTCGGGAGATAGTGGAAAGAGCCGGGCCGGGCCTTAGCCGGTCGAAGCGCGCACTTCAACGTCATGCCGGACTTGATCCGGCCTCCACCTTCCTGAAAGCGGTGAGGACGAGAAAGGTGGACCCCGGATCAAGTCCGGGGTGACGGGATTTACCGGCCCTTTCCGCCCGCCAGCAGCGGATAGGGGTTGATCGGCGTGCCGTCATACCATTTCTCGCCGGGCTCCATCCGGTAGATCGCGAAATGGAGGTGCGGGCCGGCCGGATTGGCGTTGCCGGTGGAGCCGACGCGCCCGATCGGGTCGCCCTGTCTGATCGCCTGCCCCTCGTGCAGCCCCGGCGCATAATCCTGCAGGTGGGCGTAATAATAGAGCCAGCGGCCGTCGTCCGACCGGACGTAGGCGGTGATGCCGCCGCCGCCCTTGCTGAAGAACAGCTTCTCCAGCCGGCCGGGCGCCGAGGCCACCACCGGCGTGCCGTGCGGGGCCATGATGTCGATCGCATCGTGCACCCGGCCGCCCGACCGGGCTTGCGTGAACGTGTCCTGGAGCTGCTCCGGCTTCACTCCGGCCACGGGTATGGCGACGCCCGTCGGCCCGAGCACCAGCGGCTGCCGCGGCGGCGGCGGCCCGCCGCCCGGCGGCGGCGAAGCGGGAGCGGTCACCCGCACCCCGCTGTAGGCGACGAACCAGAAGGCGCTGGTCAGAAAGCAGGTGACGATCGCCGTGACCAGGACGATGACGAAGGTCCGAAGCCGTTCCATCCCCCCTCAACGCAACTTATTTCCCACCCGTTCCGTTCGGCGGTCGATGAGAGGAACCGTCCGCATCGGCTGCTCGGGCTGGATCTATCGCCATTGGCGGGAGCTGTTCTACCCGAACGGCCTCCCCCAGCATCGCTGGTTCGTCCATTATGCCGAGACCTTGGCGACGGTGGAGCTCAACACCAGCTTCTATCACCTGCCCAAGCCGGAGACCTTCACCAAGTGGCGTGACCAGGCGCCGCCGGGCTTCCGCTATGCGGTCAAGGCGCCACGCTTCATTACGCATATGAAGAAACTGAAGGAATGTGCTGAACCGGTGCAGGAATTTCTCGGTCGCGCCCGCAACCTCGGCGACGCGATCGGCCCGATCCTCTACCAGCTGCCGCCGCGCTGGGCTCTGAACCGCGAGCGGCTCGAGGACTTCATCGCCCTGCTGCCGGGCGATCTCGCCCATGTCTTCGAGTTTCGCGAGAAGAGCTGGCTGAGCGAGGAGGTGCTTGCTTTGCTCGATGCCCGGGGCGTCTCCTTCTGCGCGCACGACATGCCCGGCCTGGCCACCCCGCGCTGGGCGGCGGGGCCGGTCGCCTATGTCCGCTTCCACGGCGGGACGGGCAAATATGTCGGCCGCTATCCGGACCAGGTCCTGCTCCGCTGGACCGACTGGATCGTCGATCAGGCCGGCAGCGGCCGCGACGTCTGGTGCTATTTCAACAACGATATCGGCGGCCACGCCATCCACGACGCCCTCACCCTCAGGGCAATGGTGGGTCAAGCGCTGCGCTGAGGGTGGGCGGAGGCGGCACGGGGGCCGTCCGCGCGCCCTCGTCATCCCGGCGGAAGCCCGGACCTCGTCGAGACCCGCCGAGCCTTCTCGTCCTGAGGTCCCGGCTTCCGCCGGGGATGACGAAAGCGATTCCACTTCGTCCACTTCGTCCGATGACGGACCGCCGGCGCTATTTCCCCAGCACGTCCTGGAAGGCCCTGACCGCTGCCTCCGGACCGGCCGGATCGCTCCACACCGCGCTGCATATGGCGAGGAAGTCCGCGCCCGCCTCGACCAGCACTCGGCCGTTGTCCGGAGTGATTCCGCCGATCGCGACGCAGGGTATCTCGAACAGCCGCGACCACCAGGAGAGGATCGAGGGGTCGGGCCGGTGCACCGTCTCCTTGGTGGCGGTCGGGTAGAAGGCGCCGAAGGCGACATAGTCCGCCCCCGCCTCGCCGGCCGCCATGGCGAGGTGACGGCTGTCGTGGCAGGTCACGCCGATCTGGGCGGCGGGTCCGAGCAGCGCCCGCGCCTCCCTCGGATCGCCGTCGCCTTGGCCGAGATGGACTCCGTCGGCGCCGAGCCGCTTGGCGAGCGCCATGTCGTCGTTGACGATGAACGCGACCTCGTGCGCCTCGCAGATGCGCTGGAGGGGGGCCGCGAGGCGCGCCGCCTGGTGCTGGTCGAGGCCCTTTACCCGGAACTGGAACGCCGCGACCGGTCCGCCCGACAGCGCCCGTTCGAGGCGGTCCGGGAAGCCGCCGCCGGCCTCCGGAGGCGAGATCAGGTAGAGCTGGCAGGCGGGCCGCGCCGCGGGCTCGAACAGCTCGGCGAAGTCGGGATCGAGCGGATCGTCCATCGCCTCAATCGTTCGCATCGATGCGCTCGCCGCTCAAGCAGCAAAAGCGGGCGGGCTTGCGGCCCGTGCCCCACCGCTCGGCGATCGCGCCGAAGCCGGCGGCGGCCATCAGCACCCTCACTTCGGCGACCTCGAACAGTCGGAAGCCGAAGCGATGGCCGGGCCATTTGCGAAGCTCGGCGGCCGGCTCGAAGGCGATGGCGAGGCGCCCGCCCGGCTTGATCACGCGCGCCAGCTCGGCCAGCGCCGCCGCCGGATCGGGCCAGAAATAGAGGCTGTTGACGCTGACCGCCCTGGTCACCGTCGCCGGCGGCAGCGGCAGGCTCTCCACAGACGCGCAATAGAGGTGGAGCCGGCCGCGCCGCACGTCGCGGGCGAAGCGCTCCCGGGCCCGCGCGATCAGGGTCTTGGAAAGGTCCGCGCCGAACACCTCGCCGCGCGTGCCCAGCAGCAGCGAGCGCAGCAGCCCGCCGCCGCCGAAGCCCACTTCGAGCACCCAATCGTCCCGCTCCAGGTCCAGGCAGGACAGCGCGAGAGCGTTCATTTCGCGGCTGATCCGGTCGAGCCAGGGCGCGATCAGCAGCCGCCCGACCAGCCCGGAAGGCCGCGCGAACTGGCGGGCCAGGAAGCGGCGGACGCTTATGCCGCGACCTTCTCGGTGGAGGCGCGATGGATGTCGTCGATCGCCGAGCCGAGGGCCGAGTCGAACTCGGCCTCGCTCATCCCGTGCCGCAGATGCTCGAGCAGCGCCCGGCTGAAGCTGGCGATCATGCCGCGATTCTTCGCCAGCTCGGCGCAGGCCTCGGGCCGTGCAGAGCCGCCGGAGAGCGCGACGACGCGCAGCACCCGCGGATGCGCGACCAGGGGGTCGAACAGGCCGGGCGCCGCCGGCAGGCTG
>JAXDPG010000174.1:0-4080 GCA_034668485.1 Sphingomonadales bacterium | reverse complement strand
CCTCGCGCGCCGGCGCGGCCGCCGCCGCCAAAGCGAGCAGAGCGGCGAGCGCCCACTTCATCGGCGGGGCGCCTTCAGCGTCTCCTCGAAAAAGACGTCGGCGGCGCGGAAGCTCTCCAGCCAGTGGGCTTGGAGCAGGAAGGAATGGCGCTCGCCCGGGAAGACGAGCTCGCGATAGGGGATTTGGCGCGCGGCCAGCTCGCGGGCGAGCAGCAGCGACTGGGAGAAGTCGACGTTGCGATCGTCGTCGCCGTGGATGAGCAGGACCGGCGATCGCCAGCGATCGATCGCTCCCAAGGGCGAGCTGTCCCATTGCAGCTGGCGCGCTTTGGCCTGCGCGTCCGGCGACAGATTGCCCGGCAGCGGCCGGAGCATCGAATGGACGCCGTGGAAGTCGACTCCGGCCGCGAACAGGTCGCTGTCGCGGGCGAGGCCGAGGGCGGCGAGGTAGCCGCCCCAGCTGCCGCCCCAGATGCCGATGCGGCGGGGATCGACATCGCCCCGGGCGGCGAGCCATTTGCCGGCGGCGAGCACGTCGCGATATTCGGAGGCGCCGCCGCGGGCGAGCTCGGGGGCCTCGCGGAAGGCGGTGCCGTAGCCGGTGCCGCTCCGATAATTGACCGCCAGCACATGATAGCCCTGCGCCGCCATATGCTGATTGAAGACATAGGCGTTCGAATAATATTGCGAGGGGTGGAAGCCGAGCAGCATCTGCCGGCGGGGGCCGCCATGGACGTAGACCAGAGCCGGGTGCGGTCCGGCGCCGCGCGCCCGGAACAGCTGGCCGTGCACCTCGACCCCGTCGGCGGCGCGGAACACCACCGGCTCGGCTGTGACGAAGCCCTGGGCGGCGGGGGTCGGCTTGACCACCCGGACGCCGCCGTCGACGAGCGAGACATGGGCGGGGCGAGTCGCGTCGCTGGCGATGACGGCCAAAGCGGTTCCACCGAGTGCCGGCGCGGTTTCGATGCCGTCGCCCCCGGTGAGGCGCTCGGGCGCGCCGCCGGACAGAGGCCGCCGCCAAAGGTGCCGCCGGTCGAGGTCGCCTTCATTCCCGGCCCAGACCAGCGATCGGCCGTCGGCGCCGAGCATGAACATCTCGACCTCGAACGCTCCCGGCGCCAGGTCCCTCGGAGCGCCGCCTTTGGCCGCATCGAGGGCGTAGGGGTGAAGCCAGCCGCTCCGCTCCCAAGGGAAGACGAGCTGGCCGTCCGCGCTCCAGAAAAGGTCCCGCCCCCGCGATTCGTAATAGCGCCCGCCCAGGCCGGGCGGGGCCGCCCAGAGCTGGCGGGAAGCGCCGCTGGCGACGTCGACGACCCGGATCGACCAATAAGGGCCGCTGTCCGCCGGCGCGCCCGCCGGCGCGTCGAGATGGCGGACGAAGGCGACCTTGCGGCCGTCGGGCGAGAAGACGGGCTCGACCGAGAAGCCGAGGCCCGGATCCAGATACCGCACTCCCGGCCTCGCCGGATCGAGCAGGGCGACGAAGCTGTAATCGCCGCGATGGCTGACGAAGAGGAGGCGGGCGCCGTCGGGCGACCATTGCAGGCGCCTGACCTCGCCGAGGCCGGAGGCGAGCCTGCGCGCCTCGCCGTCCCGGGCCCACAGCCAGACCTCGCCGCGCCGGGTGAAAGCGAGCCGGCGTCCGTCCGGCGAGAAGGCCGGCGAACGTCCCTCGCCGACGAGCCGCGGCTCGCCCCCCGCGACGCTTGCGACGAAGATGCGCTGCGGGAGCGGTGCCGGATCCGACGCCGCGTTCGGACTCTCGTCGTCGGGGTAGTCCGGATCGCCGCCCCGCACGAAGGCCAGAGCGGCCCCGTCGGCGCTGAATGCGAGATCGTAAAGCTGCTGGCCGTCATCCTCGGTGAAGGCGGTGAGCGGCCGAGCGGCTTTGCCCTTCTCCGCGAACCAGAGGTTGCGCACGCCGGCCGCACTCTCCACCCAGGCAAAGCGCGCCGCATCGCGGGCGCCGACGAGCTCGCCGGCGACCGGCAGCGCCAGGGCGGCGGCCAGCGGGTCTGGCGACGCAGGAGCCGAGGCCGGCGCCAAGGCGAGCCCGGCCGCGCAGAGTCCCAGGAAAAGGCGCCGCCATGTCATGGCGTTCCTATTGGAGGCGATAAAGTCGACCGACAAGCACGACGGCCGCCGCCATGCGCGAGGGTTATGGCGACGGGAACGTTCTGAATGATGCGCGCCTTATTGCCGATGACGCCGCAGGCTCTACGGTCGCGTCGATGATGCGCTGGACGATCACCTTGCAGGCTTGCGCCCTGTTCCTTGCCCTGGCGGGCACGGCTCCGGCGGCGGGCCAGGCCCCGGCACTGCAGACGCGCATCGAGGCGAAGCTGGCCGAGGCGGGTCCGGGCCCGCGCTTCGGCCTGGTGGCGGCGACCGAGGACGGCCGGGAGCTGGTCGCCATCGCCCCCGACGGACGCTTCATCCCCGGCTCGAACACCAAGATCTTCACGACGGCGGCGGCCTTCGCGATTCTGCCCGGGCTGGATGGACCGGATTCGGACGGAGGCGCCTCGGTTCGGCTGGAGGCCGGGGTCCGCGGCGCGCCCGACGTCGTGATCGAGGGCCGCGGCGACGCCCGCCTGTCGAGCGATCCGGGCTGCACCCAGGATTGTCTCGCGACCCTCGCCGACGCCGTCGCGGCGAGGACCCGCAAGGTGGGCGACGTCGTCGGCGACGACAGCCTGTTCCCCGACCAGCGCTGGAGCCCGGGGATGAGCTGGAACAACATCCCGACCCGCTCCGGCACCGCCGTCTCGGCGCTCAGCCTCGACGACAACGAGCTCCGGCTGCTGGTGACCCCGACCCTGCCGGGCAAGCCGCCGAACCTCGACCTCCTCCCTTATTACGGCGTCGACAACCGGGCGATGACGGTCGCGGCCGGGCCGGCGGCGCTGGCGTTCGACCGGCTGCCGGGCAGCCGGGTGCTTCGCCTCACCGGCACGATCGCGGCGGGCGCGGAGCCCGAGCCGCTTCGGCTCGGCATCGACGACCCGGCCGAATATGCCGCCTGGCGGCTGAAGGCGCTGCTCGAGGCGCGCGGGATCAAGGTCCTCGGTTCGGTGGCGGTGCGTCATCGCCCGCTGCGTCCGGCCGACGATCCCGCCTTGCGCGACGGCGCTCCGCCGGCCCGGGCGCCGCAGCCCGAGCCGCTCGCCCGGCTCGTGCCGCCGCCGCTCGCCGCCGACCTCGCGCTGACCAGCAAGGTCAGCCAGAACCTTCACGCCGAGCTGCTCCTGCGCCGGATCGGGAGGGAGCAGGGGACGGGCTCGATCGCCGACGGGCTGGCGGCGGTGCGGGCGATGCTCGCCCAAGCCGGGCTCCCGCGCACGGGCTACGATCTCTCGGACGGCTCGGGCATGTCGAGCTACAACCGAATCTCGCCGCGCGCGATGGTCCTCTTCCTGCGCTGGGCGGCCGGCCAGCCCTGGGGTCCGGCATGGCGGTCGACGCTGCCGGTGGGGGGAGTCGACGGCACCCTCGCCCGACGCTTCCGCGGCACCGCGCTCGAGGGCCGGATCTTCGCCAAGACCGGAACGCTCAACGCCAGCAACGCGATCGCCGGCTACATGACCGCCCGCAGCGGCCGCACCCTCCTCTTCGCGGCCTTCGCCAACGACGTGCCCGAGGGCGTCGGCGCCACCGACGCGATGGACGCCTCGCTGGTGCTGATCGCCGAGGCGAATTAGCCCCGAAGTCCCAGGCGCCCGTCCAGCAAATTCAACGCCTTGGCAATCGGTGCCTGGCACCGATTTCATCGCGCCGGCGGCCGGGGTGCCAGCAAATTCAAAGGTTTAAAGATTGGTGCCTGGCACCGATCTTTGCAGCCGTGGCGCGAGCGGCGGCACTTTCAAAGGGCATGAAGGGGTGTCGGACACCCTCTTTGGCTAGCGCCACGCCTCGACGACGGCGTTGCCGGTGGCTCGGCGCAGCTCGACGATTCCGCTTTCGCGGTGGCGGCTCGGGTGGACGCGGTTGGTCAGGAGCGTCCAGGCGAGGCCGCGCTCGAAGTCGACCCAAAGGCCGGTCCCGGTGAAGCCGGTATGGCCGATCGTCGCGGCCGAG
>JAXDPG010000173.1:0-4495 GCA_034668485.1 Sphingomonadales bacterium | reverse complement strand
GGCCGATTGCTCGGCGCCGCGCTCGGCCTTCCCGGGCGGGCGACGGGCGGACCGGTCGCGCCAGGGCGGCCCTATCTGGTCGGCGAGCGCGGGCCCGAGCTGTTCGTTCCTACAGCCAGCGGCCGAGTCGAGGCGGAGCGCGGCGGCGCCCGCGAGATCCGGCTGAGCGTCACGATCAATGCGCCCGGCGGCGAGGCGCCCCAGGCGCTGGCGCGATCGAGCCGGCAGGTGGCGCGGGCGGTGAAGCAGGCGCTGATGCGCCTCGAGGATTGACGACGGTACAAGGGAGGTTTCGATGGGCCACTGGCTGGCGCCGCGCGGGGCGGCGAAGCAGATCGGGTTCGTCAAGCGCTTCGACGCACGCTTCTGGACCGTCAACTTCCCGCGGCCGATGATGGCCTCGGTGGTGACGACGGGGCCGGATGCGCTGCGCATCGACTGCGTCTTCTACAAGGCGGACGATCTCGCCGGGCTGATCTGGGAGGCCGAGGACCGGTTCGACCATGCGCTTCTGGCCTATGAGACGGACCGCGACTTTCGCGGCTGCCGCCTCGCCTTCCGCTGGCGGAGCGGCGGGATCAGGGCGTTGGACGCGGTCGACGGGCCGACCCTGACCATCGAGGGGCGGGACGAGGCGGGGGCGGCGCGGAGCTGGTTCGTGCGGCTGTGGAACTATGCCGAGGGGATTGTGGAGGACGCGCTGGTCGAGCTCGACTTCGCGGCGCTCGCCGGCGGATGGGAGGGCGACGATCCGGTGTGGGCGGGCGACATCGACCGGATGTTCGTTTCGATGGTGGCGCCCGGCTATACGCGCGAGGACGCGCCGCTGGCCGGGCCGGCCGAAGGCTGGGCGGAGCTTAGCGGGATCGCCTGCGACGGCGCGGGGTCGGTGCTCCCGATCGGCGACACGCTCGTGCCCGAGCATGGGCTGCGGATCGCGACCGGCTATGACGACCTCTACCATTTGACGCCGGCGCGGCTTTTGAGGAACTGCCTGCAGCTGGGCTATCGCGGTCCGATCGACCATTATGTCGGGATGAGCCATTATTTCCGGCTCGAAGCGAATAGCGGCGGCTTCTTCGTCAGCCTGGCCGGCGGAGTATTGAACGCGCCCTGCGCCGAGTGGCACCGCGATTTCTGCCGGCGGGCCGAGGGGCTCGGCTACGAACCGATATTGTCGCTTTCCTACGAATTGCTCGATCAGCATGTCTGGGGCGACTGGAAGCAGCGGACTCGGGACGGAGCTCCGGCGCTGACCGGCTGGTCGCCACCCTCTACCCTGCTCTCACCGGCGCATGAGGGCGCGATGGGCTATTTGCGGCTGGTCGCCAAGGCCTTCGCCGGCCTCGCCGCCGAGGCCGGCCTGAGAGTACGCTTCCAGGTCGGCGAGCCCTGGTGGTGGGTGACGGGCGACGGACGGATCTGCCTCTACGACGCGGCGGCGGCGGGGCTGTTCGACCCGGTCGACATTGCCGACGTCCGCGCCCCGCTCAGCGAGGCGCAGCGGGCGACGCTCGAGGCGGCGGGGGCGGCGCTGGCGGACTCCACCGCCGCGCTGACCGCGGCGGTGCGGAGCGTCGCCGCGGAGGCCGAGACACTGCTGCTGGTCTACCTGCCGGGCGTTCTGGCGGCGCCGGATATCCAGCTGGCCAACCTGCCGGTGGGTTGGGAGCATCCGGCCTTCGACCGGCTGCAGCTCGAGGATTATGAGTGGGTGACGGCCGGCAATGAGGGGGCGAGCGCGCGCGGCGTCGCGGCGGCGCAGGCGCGGCTCGGCTACCCGCCGGAGCGGCAGCATGCTTTCGCCGGCTTCGTCCTCGCCGCCGAGAACAAGGCGCAATGGCGCCGAATCGCGGCGGCGGTCGGCTCGGCGCGCGAGCGCGGCACGGCCGAGACGTTCGTGTGGGCGCTGCCGCAGGTGCTTCGCGACGGCTTCACCTGGTTCGACGTGGGGGAGGGAGAAGTGGACTCATTCGAGGACGTGCGCTTTCCGGTCGCGCTCGGGCGCGAGGCGAGCGTGGAACCGGCTTTTTCGACGGCGATAGTGACCTCGGCGAGCGGTGCCGAGCAGCGGAACAGCGATTGGGCGGACGCGCGCCTGCGCTTCGACGCCGGGCCCGGCGTGCGCGGCGAGAACGACCTCCAGACGCTGATCGCGTTCTTCCGGGCCCGGCGCGGGGGGGCGATCGGCTTTCGTTTCGAGGATCCGTTCGACCATAGCTCGAACGGCATGACCGGAGAGCCCGGCGCGGCGGACCAGAGCCTTGGGATCGGGGACGGAATCCGGACCGAGTTCCCACTGGTCAAGCATTATGGAGGGCAGGAACGGCGCATAACCCGGCCGGTGGCGGGATCGGTGCGGGTCTCGGTGGCCGGGGTCGAGCTCGCCGACGGATGGGCGCTGGCGCCGCTCGGCCTGGTCCGCTTCGACGAGCCGCCGGCCGACGGCGCGGAGGTGCGCGCGGGATTCGGGTTCGATGTGCCCGTGCGCTTCGCCGAGGACCGGCTCGCGGTCAGCCGCTCGACCTTCGAGGCCGGCGAGATTGCGTCGGTGCCGCTGATCGAGCTGAGGGAGGGCTGAGCCGTGGCGACCATCGTGGAGCGCGACCTCACCACCCTCGCTTTCTGCTGGCGGGTGGAGCGGCGCGACGGGATCTGCCTCGGCTTCACCAGCCACGACCGCGATCTCGAGATAGACGGCCTCGCCTACCGTTCGGCGCCGGGCATGCTGCCCTCGGCCATCTCGGTCTCGGACGGGTTCGAAGCCTCGACTCTAGACGTGGCGGGGGCGCTGACCAGCGACGCGATTCGCGAAGCCGATCTCGCAGCCGGCCGGTGGGATCGGGCCCAAGTAGCCCTGTTCCTGGTCGACTGGGAGGATCCGGGCGGGGAGCGGCTGCCGCTCGTGCGCGGCGAGCTCGGCGACGTCGGCGTGAAGGCGAACGGCTTCGAGGCCGAGCTGCGCGGCCCCGCCGCCCTGCTGGAGCGGGCGGTGGTCGAGCAGACCTCGCCCGAATGCCGGGCCGAGCTGGGCGACACCAGATGCGGCATCGACATGGCGTCGCGGACGCTGGTGACTCGGGTGACGGCGAGCGCGGCGGAGAATGTCGTGACCGTGGCCGAGGCCGCGAGCGGCCCGAACGCCTACGCATTCGGAAGGGTCCGCTGGATAAGCGGCGCCAACAGCGGGCTGGAGAGCGCGATCGTTCTCTCCGACGGGGCGCAGCTGACGCTGCAGGAGCCGCCGCCCTTCGCCATCGCGGAAGGCGACCTCGTCGAGATCAGGGAAGGCTGCGACAAGAGCTTCGCCACCTGCGCCGCACGGTTCGCCAACGCCGCGAACTTCCGGGGCGAGCCGCATTTGCCGGGAATGGACCTTCTGACCCGCTATCCGGGAGCGTGACATGAGCCTCAGGGGACATCGGATCGCGCTGCGGGCGCGATCCCTGGTCGGAGTCCGTTACCGCCCGCAGGGCCGCGATCCCATGCTGGGGCTCGATTGCGTCGGCGCGGCGGCCGCGGCGGCGGAGATCCCGCCGGGCCGGGTTCGCGGCGACTATGCGCTGCGCGGCCAGCATCTCGCGGCCATCGAGCATGAATTGTGCGACCTCAACTGTCACCCCGTGCCCGTTGAGCAGGCGGTGGCGGGGGACGTCCTCGTCTGCGAGGCCGGCCCGGCGCAGTTCCACCTCGTCGTGCGGGCCTGGAGCAGCTTCGTCCATGCCGATGCCGGCCTTCGCCGGGTGGTGGAACGGCCGCTGCCGGTGCCCTGGCCGATCGTCGGCGTCTGGCGGTTCTTCGAAGGAGGGTGAGATGGCGACCCTGGTCCTCACCGCCGCGGGCAGCGCCCTCGGCGGCCCGGTCGGCGGCGCCATCGGCGCGATCCTCGGCCAGCAGATCGACGGAAGGCTGTTCGCGCCCAAAGCCCGGCAGGGGCCCCGGCTCGGCGACCTCGCGGTGCAGACGTCGAGCTACGGCAGCCAGGTCCCCAAGCTGTTCGGGACCCTGCGGGCGGCGGGGACGGTGATCTGGGCGACCGACCTCAAGGAGGAGAGATCGAAAGGCGGCGGCGGCAAGGGACAGCCCAAGACGGTCGACTACAGCTATTCCGCCAATTTCGCGGTGGCTTTGTCGGCGCGGCCGATCCGCGCCGTGCGGCGGATCTGGGCGGACGGCAAGCTGCTGCGCGGCGCCGCCGGGGACTTCAAGACCTCAACCGGCTACCGGCTTCATCTCGGCGGCGAGGACCAGGCGGTCGATCCGCTGATCGCGGCGGTCGAGGGGCCCGGGCAGGCGCCCGCCTATCGCGGCCTCGCTTACGCGGTGTTCGAGAATTTCCAGCTCGCCGATTACGGCAACCGCATCCCCTCGCTCAGCTTCGAGATCGAGGCGGACGCTGCCGCCACCACGGTCGGCGCGGTCGCCGCGGCGCTGGCCGATGGGCTGGTGACGGCCGGGGAAACGCCCGCGGTCGCCGGCTATGCGGCGGCGGGCG
>JAXDPG010000172.1:0-7330 GCA_034668485.1 Sphingomonadales bacterium | reverse complement strand
GCTCCCGAACAGGATCAGGACGATGGTCGGGAGCCAGTAACGGCGCGGCATGAAGAAGAGCAGCGCCGGCATCAGCAAATAATATTGCTCCTCGATCGACAGCGACCACGTATGGAGGAGCGGCTTGAGCTCGGCGTCGCCGCCGAAATAGGAGCCCTGGCGCATCAGCACGAAATTGGCGGTGAAGGTCACCGCGCCCAGGACCTGGGCGGCGAACTGGCGGAACTCGGCGGCGGTCAGCAGCCACGCGCTGGCGAGGGCGGTCAGGGAGAAGGTCGTATAGGCGGCCGGCAGCAGCCGCTTGGCGCGCCGGAAGTAGAATTCCTTGAAGCTGAACCGGCCGCGTTCGAGCTGGCTCTTGATCATCGAGGTGATCAGGAAGCCCGAGATCACGAAGAAGATGTCGACGCCGAGATAGCCGGCCTGGATGACGTCGAGATGCGAATGGTAGGCGACGACGAGCAGCACGGCGATTCCGCGCAGCACCTGGATGTCCTGCCGCTGGGCGTGCCAGCCGCCGGCATCGGATTTCTTTCCCGGGCCGCCGGCGTCGGCAGGAGGGGCGGCCCGGGGAGTCGCGGTCGAGGGCGCGTCGATGGGGTTCATCTATATGTGATTTCTCGATTTATCTGGCGGACCGGACAGGAAAGGCCGGGCTTCATGTCGCGTGATCGCTCGAAGTTCAAGCCGTGCAGCGAAATCCGTCGAAAAGCGCCTTGTGGGAGGCAAGGATGCGGGCGATCGCCTCGGGCTGCGGCTCGGTGCTCCACTCGTCCAGCTCGAACGTTCCGCCCAGGACGATGCCGTCGGGCCGCGGGAACATGTAGCCGGCCTCCAGCGTGTAGGCGTAGCGTATCTCGGGTTGCGGCAGCAGGATGGCGAGCTGGCCGCGGGCGGGGCGAAGCTCGGTATCGCCGAGCAGGTCGCGGGCGCCGAGGCCCGTGCAATTGAAGACCAGCCGGTCCGGCAGGCTCGCGATGTCGGCCCGCCCGGCAAAGCGCCGGATCGCGAAGCGGCCGCCCGCGAGCTGGACGTCGCGCATCAGCTGGCGAAGATAGCGGCCGGTTTCGACATAGAGCGTGTCGAAGCGGTAGAGCCGGTCGGCCGGAAAGGGATGTTCGCCGGATGCGAGCGTTCGCATCGCGGGCGGAAAGGTCGGGAGCAAAGGCGCCTCCGGCTCCCCGCCGCTATAGGTGGTCAGCCACCGGATTCCGTAATCGTCGCCGACGAGCAGCTGGAAGCGGCGCCAGCTGTAATCGGCCGCGGCCCGGAATTGCTCGCGCCATTCCGGTGTGACCGAATCGTGGCGATAATGGCCGAAAGGGTGCCATTGCCCGCCGGCGATGTTGGAGGTCGTCTCGGGCGGCAAAGCGGCGGCGTAGAGGGTGACCGGAAAGCCCGCCTCCTGCACCAGCCGCGCCGTGCTCAGCCCCATGACGCCGGCACCAAGCACCGCGACGGGACCGGAATGGCCCTGCAGCCCGAGATCGGCCGCCAGCCTGGACGTGCCCCAGCTCAAGGTGATGCCGGCGCCGCCATGGCCGTAATTGTGAACGAGCTTCTTGTCGCCGAGCGCTTCGGCGCGGACCACGAAGCCCGAGGCCCGGTAGGGACGCAGGCCGGCGAGCGTGCGGATGACGCGGCTCGCCGCAACCTCGACCCTGGGCAGGCAGAAGGAGCGTCGCAGGGGCGCCCGCCCGGTCGTCGCGCAGCCGGGCAACAGCAGTCCGCTCCCGGCGAGCGTTGCATTGCGGATCAGGTCGCGCCGGGTTGCGAGCAGCGTCATGCCGGGTCAGACTAACGGATCAGGCGGCGCTGTCGAGGCTCTCCACGGTGAGGTTGCCGTTGGTGTAGACGCAGATTTCGGCGGCGATTGCCATCGCCTTGCGGGCGATCGTCTCGGCATCGGCCTCATAATCGAACAGGGCCGTCGCGGCGGCGAGCGCGAAATTGCCGCCCGAGCCGATCGCGGCCACGCCCGAGCCGGGCTCGAGCACGTCGCCATTGCCGGTGAGGACCAGGGTCACTTCCTTGTCGGCGACGATCATCATCGCCTCGAGGTTGCGCAGATATTTGTCGGTGCGCCAGTCCTTGGCGAGCTCGACCGCAGCCCGCATCAAGGCTCCGTGATGCTGCTCGAGCTTGCGCTCGAGCCGCTCGAACAAGGTGAAGGCGTCGGCGGTGGCGCCGGCGAAGCCGCCGATGACGCTGCCGTCGCCCAATCGCCGCACCTTGCGCGCATTGGGCTTGATCACGGTCTGGCCGAGAGTGACCTGGCCGTCGCCGGCGATCACCGCGCGCCCGTCCTTGCGCACCGCCAGGATCGTGGTCCCGTGCCAGCTCTCCATCGTCAGCTCCCGCTCCTTGAGGGGCGGATATGGGAGAGCCGCGCGGACGATGCAATCGAGGCTGCCGCGGTTCGTTCGGAGCGCAGGAAGCGGGGAAAAAAGTAGGACTTTTCCTAAAAGATTGTTCGTGGTATGTTCTCACCGACTCGCGATTCGCCGCGAGCCGGAACCGCAATTGCAAGCGTGGAGAAGAATCATGTCGATAGCATCCTTTCTGAAGCGGCTGACCAAAGCGCTGCCGGTCGTCCTGGCCGCGGCGCCGAGCGTGATCGAGGCGGCAAACCAGGTCGGGAAGGCTCTCAAGAAGCCGAAAAACCCGGCTGCGGCCGGCACCGGGGCGGCTGCCGCCAACGGCGCGCCGCTGGCGCCGCCGCGATTGAGCGCTGACAGCGAGCGGGACGCCCGCTAGCTTCGGGCGATGGAGCTTCTCCTCCTTCTCGGCCTTGGCGGCCTGCTGGCCTTCATGATGAGGCTGTCGACGCGGGTGAAGCAGCTCGAGGAGCAGGTCCGGCACTGGTATGGCGAGGAATCGCCGCCGGTGCCGGATCCGCTGTTCGAAGCGCGGCCGGTGCCGAGCGTTCCGATGCGGGCGCCGCCTCGGCGGCCACCGCCTCCGCTACTGCCGGAGCGCGCCGAGCCCGAGCCGGCGCCGGAACCCGCACCCGAGCCGGAGCCGCTTCGCCGTGAGACGCTGGGCGGCTTCTTCGAACGCTGGGTCGGCGGCCGGCTGATGATATGGGTGGGCGGAGTCGCGCTCGCCGTCGCGGGAGTCCTCCTGGTCCGCTACTCGGTCCAGATCGGGCTGATCACGCCGCCGGTGCAGATGGGACTGGCCGCTTTGTTCGGCCTTGTGCTGCTCGCGCTCGGCGAGCTCGCCCGAAGCCGGGCCGACTGGATTCTCGACCGGCGGGTCGCCCAGGCCCTGGTCGGCGCCGGCATCTTCGTCCTCTATGCGACCGCCTACGGCTCGCTCGTCCTCCATCATCTGATCGGCAACGGCGCCGCCTTCGGCCTGATGGTGATGGTCACCGGCGCCGCCCTGATCCTGTCGCTGCGCCACGGCGCGCCGTCCGCCGTGATGGGGCTGGTCGGCGGCTTCCTGACGCCGGTCCTGGTCGGCGAGCGCAGCGAGACCGCGATCCCGCTGCTCACCTATCTCGCCTTGCTCGACGTCGCCCTGTTCACCCTCGCCGGCCGCCGCGGCTGGACCTGGCTGGCGGCGGCCGCGGCCCTGCTCAGCTTCGGCTGGGCCGGCTATCTCCTCTCCTGGGATCGGCCCGACGCCCTCGCCGCCGGCATCTTCATCCTTCTGGTCAGCGTCGGCGCCTCGGTGCTTCGCGCCGGCGAGGGCTGGCAGCTCGATTTCCTTAGGCCCGCGGCGATCGGCCTCCTTGAGCTGGCGGTGCTGGTCGGCCGCGCCGACATCGGACTTCCCGCCTGGGCGCTGTTCGGAACGCTCACCGCCGCCTGCCTTCTGCTCGAGCCGCGCAAGCCTGAATATCGCCCGCTGCCGGCGGTCGCGCTGCTGCTCGCTTTGCTGCTGATCGCGGTCAAGGCCTTCGACCAGCCGCGCTACATCCCGATCGTGGCGGCGGCGGTGACGGCCCTGTTCGCGGCGGGATCGCTGCCCGCGGCGCTTCGGCGCGAGCGGCCGCTGCTCCCCTTCGTCACCGCTTGCGCCGCTTTGCTCGGCCCGGCGGCGATCCTGTGGGCCGAGCGTCCGGAATGGCTCGACCGGCCGCTCTGGGGCCTGCTGTTCCTGATGCTCGCGGCCGGGCCCGTCTTCCTCGCCTGGACCCGCCGCGGCGCCGCCCGGGACGGGGAGCCGGACCTTCCGCTCGGAGCGGCCGCGGCGACGGCGATGCTGCTGCTCGGCCTCGCCGCCTGGCAGCTCGTCCCCGGCAACCTCGTCCCGGCGGCCTGGCTGGCGATCGCGCTCGCCGCCGCCCTTGCCGCGCGCCGGCTCGGCGACGAAGGGCTGGTCGCGCTCGTCCTGCTCGCCGCCGGTATCGCCTCGCTGGCGGCGGCAGAGCGGGTGCCCTCCCTGTGGGGGACCTCGGTTCTGTCCCTCGCCGGAGTGCCGGCGCTGGCCGCCGGCCTGCCCGGCGCCGGGCTCGCGCTCCAGGCCCTGCTCCTGCCCGCCATCCTGCTCGCCGCGATCTGGCGGTTGCTTCCGGCCCCCTTTCCGCGCTTCTCGCCGGTGCCCCTCGCGCTCGCCGGTTTGTTCGCGGCGGCGGCCGCCTATCTGCTGTTCAAGCAGGCCTTCGGCCTGTCCTCGGCCGAGGATTTCGTCGCCCGCGGGCTGGCCGAGCGGACCATCCTCAACCAGGCGTTGTTCGTCGCCGGCTGGCTGATCTGCAGCGGCCGAATGCCGATCCCCGGCCTCGACGAGCGGACGCGCTGGCTCGCCGGCACCGCTCTCACCGCGCTCGCCGCCATCCGTTTGCTCTGGTTCGACATGCTGATCCACAACCCGCTCCTGGACGCCCAGAATGTCGGCGCCTGGCCGGTCGCAAACCTGCTCGCTCCGGCCTATCTGCTCAGCGCCTACTGGCTCTACCGAGCCCGCCGCGGCGCCGACGGCAGCCTGCGCTCGGGCGCCTGGCTGCTGCTCGGTCTGGCCTCGCTGGTGCTCGGCGCGATGCTGATGGTCCGGCAGGCCTTCCAGGGCTCGCTGCTGAACGGACCGGAGGTGCCGTCCGCCGAATCCTACGGCTATTCGCTCGTCGGCCTGCTGCTCTCGATCGCCCTGCTGCTCGCCGGCATCCGCCTGCCCGACAAGGCCCTGCGCCTCGCCGGCCTGGTCCTGCTCACGACGACGACGGTGAAAGTGTTCCTGGTCGACGCCGGCGCTCTCGAAGGCGTGCTTCGAATCCTCTCATTCCTGGTCCTCGGAGTTGCCCTGATCGGCATCGGCAAGCTCTACACCAAGGTGCTCGACGCCGAGGCTCGGCCCGCCGGCCCGACCTGAACGCGAAAGGGCCGCGCGGGGCGGCCCTTTCTATGGTCGGGGCGACTGGATTCGAACCAGCGACCCCCACACCCCCAGTGTGATGCGCTACCAGGCTGCGCTACGCCCCGACCGAGGGGCGCGACTTAAGCGCTGACCCGCTGTAAGGCAAGCCGCGCCCGCGCAGGACAGCCGCGACGTCGGACCTGGGGGCCGGCCGTTGACCCCGGCACCGCTTTAATCTAGTTTCAAATAGAAACTGAAAATGGAGCGGTCATGGACACCCCCAAACGCATCGGAGTCGCGTCGCCCGAGGAGATTGCCGGCCTTTCCGGCCTCGAGGTGCTGCAGGCGATGATCGAGGGCAGGCTTCCTTCGGCGCCGATCGGCGCGACGATGGGGTTCCGGCTGATCGAAGTGGCGCCGGGGCGGGCGGTGTTCGAGGGGAGGCCGGGCCCGGAGCTGCTCAATCCGCTCGGCCAGGTCCATGGCGGTGTCGCCCTGACCCTGATCGACAGCGCCGCCGGCTGCGCCGTCCATACCGAGCTCGAGCCGGGCGTCGGCTATACGACCGTCGAGACCAAGGTGAACTTCACCCGCCCGATCGCGCCCGACGGCTCAGCGATACGTTGCGAGGGGCGGGTATTGTCGAGAGGCCGCCAGATCGCGACGGCCGAGGCGCGGCTGCTGTCCGCCGAGGGCAAGCTGCTCGCCCACGGCACCTCGACCCTGATCATCCTCCCGCCGCGCGGCTGAAGCCATCCTCCCCGCGGGGAGGACAAAATGCGCCTACTGGATCGAATTGCCCGAGTCGCCGATCACCCATTTGCTGGCGGCGCAGACATTGACCTTGCGCTGCTCGACCGCCTTGCCGTTGGCGAGCACCGCCTTCAGATCGTAATAGCATTCGGTGGTGCCGTTATCGATATTGGCGCTGATGCTCTGGCCGGCGGTCAGCGTGCGCTGGCCGAGCAGATCCTCCTCCCAGGTCGTCGCCGTGATCGGCGAGGCGTAGAGCTCGCGCACCGTCTGGGTGCTGATATTCTCGACGGTGACCTTTCGGTTCTTCCCGTCCGGCGCGGCAGTCGCGGTGCCCGAAACCGAGACCAGGGCCGCGGCGGCGGCGGCAAGCGCGAAAACCTTCCTCATGGCATCCTCCCTGGGCGCATCCGCCCGTTCATCCCGGCGGCAACCTAAATCGGGGATCCCGCCGCGCGCAAGCACCTAGGATATGGGAATGCCTGATTGTTGGGAGATGCAGTCCCCGCGCAACAATGTCATTCGCCCAGGACGTTCCTCAGGAAGCTCGCCTCATAGGCCTTGATCGACATCCCCTCGAGCTTCGAGGCGCCGACCTCGGCCATGAACGCGCCCATGTGCGGCGACGCCATGTGGCGCTCGATCGCGGCGTCGTCGCGCCAGCGCTCGGAAACGTGGAGCAAATCCGGGTCGGAGACGTCGACCGCATAGGCATAATGCTCGCAGCCGTCCTCGGCGCGGGTCGCTTCGACATTCTGCGCCATCGCGCCTTTGAGCCGCTCGATCTCGCCCGCGCCGAAGCGGACGGTGCCGTTGACGATGATCATCTCCAAGTCTCCTCCCACAGCTTCGAGCGACTCTAGAGTCGGTCTCGAAGATGTTGAAGCCCCTGTTCCCCGGCGAAGGCCGGGGTCCAACAACGAACGCGGTGCAGCTGGATCTCGGCCTTCGCCGGGAAACGGGCGGGGATCCAGGACGGCGCCGCGCTTGCGCAAGCCGCTTGGCCCATGTTAGTCGCCGCGCGCTTCTCACGGACGCTTGCGCAGGCGCCGGCCCCTCACCAGGTAATGCTCCATGTTCTCATCACCCGCTTACGCCCAGGCAGGCGCCGCTTCCTCCGGAGGCACCGCCTCGCTCCTCGTCCAGTTCGCGCCGCTCCTCTTCATCTTCGTCATCTTCTATTTCCTGCTGATCCGGCCGCAGAGCCGCCGGGCGAAGGAGCATCGCGATATGATCACGGCGGTGAAGCGCAACGACATTGCGGTCACCAGCG
>JAXDPG010000171.1:0-4038 GCA_034668485.1 Sphingomonadales bacterium | reverse complement strand
GCGCAAGGACAATCGCGGCTACGACCTCAAGCAGCTGCTGATCGGCGCGGAAGGGACGCTCGGCGTCGTCACCGCGGCGAGCCTGCGCCTGGTGCCGCTGCCGGGCTCGACCGCCGTCGCCTGGGCGGGCCTCGCCTCGCCGCGGGCGGCGCTGGCGCTGCTCCGGCGGCTGGAGGCAATGCTCGGCGAGGCGGTGGAGAGCTTCGAGCTGGTCCCGGACGAGGCGTTGCGGCTGGTCCTCGCCCATGTCGACGGCACCCGCGCTCCGCTCGCCGGCGTCGCGCCGTGGAACGTGCTGATCGAGGCCACCGCGCCGGTCAGCGGTCGCCACGCCAAAGGCGCCCTCGAGGAAGCGCTGGGCGCCGCGCTCGCCGAAGGGCTGGCCGAGGATGCCGTGGTGGCGGCCAGCGAGGCGCAGGCCCGGGCGCTGTGGCGGCTGCGCGACTCGATCTCGGAAGCGGAGCGGCACCAGGGACCGGCGGCCAAGCACGACGTCTCGGTCCCGGTCTCGGCCATGCCGGACTTCATCGAGGCGGCGCGCGCGGCGGTGACGGCGCGCTTCCCCGGAAGCCGGGTCGTCGCCTTCGGCCATCTCGGCGACGGCAACGTCCATTTCAACGTCCAGGCCCCCGCGGGCGGCGACGGCGCCGGGTGGCTGGCCGGGCGGGGGGAGGAGGTCAGCGCCTTCGTCCACGACCTCGTCACCGCCCAGGGCGGGTCGATCTCGGCGGAGCACGGCATCGGCCAGATGAAGCGCCGCGAGCTCGCCCGCACCCTGGCGCCGGTCCGGCTGGCGGCGCTTCAGGCGCTGAAGCGGACGCTCGATCCGGCGGGGATCATGAATCCCGGCAAGCTGCTCGGCTGACCGGCCCTCACCTGTCCTGCTCTGCCCTGGGCGGGGCGGCGGCTCGCGGCGGCGCCACCAGGTCGGGCGAGAAGCGGGCGAGCAGCAGCAGGAGGCTGGGCAGGAGCATGGTGTTCCACAAATCGTGGAGGCTGGCGTCGATCTCCCACGCCTCGACCAGCCGGTCGGCGAAGGTATCGAGTATCTCGTTGCCGATCGCGAGCGCGAGGACGCAGGTCCACGGCCACGGGCTGGCGAGGCTTCGGCGCAGGATGAAGGCGGAGCCGGCCTGGACCAGAAGGGCGGCATAGATATGGAGCGCGTCGCGTTCGAGGCCGGTCCAGAGCGCGATCGCCTCCTTGATGCCCTGCCAGTCCACGATCCTGCTCCCGCGATGCCGATCCCGCCTAAACCCGCCTATCCATGCATTCATCGCGGCTCAACCTAAGGATCGCCATAGCGCTCCGGACCAACCGGCGGCGGAGATCGGACGCAATGCGCAGACGCGACTTCGTGACGGGGCTTCTCTGCTCGGCTTCGCTGCCGCTGGCGGCGGCGGCCTTCCGGGCCGGCGCGCAGACCGGCGCGGAAGGGATGAACGTCGTCGAAAGCTTCGGCTTCGTCCCGGACGGGCGCACCGACAATTACGACGCCTTCCACCGCTGGGCGGCGCACGTGAAAAGGGTCGGCGGCGGCCATTACGTCTTCCCTCCCGGCACCTACGCCGTCACCCGGCATCGCACCCGCAGCCTGGCGCGGCGCGATCCGACGACGGTGATCAATTCGGTGATCGACCAGGTCGACGACCTGACGATCAGCGGCTACGGCGCGAAGATCGTCCTCAACGGCGCCTTCCACCGCTCCGGCCGCATCGGGCCGAACGGAGAGGCGGTCGGGATGCATTTCGCGATCTTCATGCCGTTCGAGATCCACCGCTCCCGCAACGTCGTCATCAAGGGCTTCGAAATGGACGGCGGCGTGCGCGACATGAGCCGCGATCCCCAGGTCGGCGAGATCTACGCCGGGCTGGTCGCGCTCCATGGCTGCATCGGGGCCGTGCTGGAGGATCTCGATCTCCACCATTGCCAGACCGACGGCATCTACATCACCAGCAGCGAGTTCGGCGGCTACCCCACCGTCGCCTGCCGCGACGTCACCCTGCGCCGGGTCAAGTCGCACGACAATGCCCGAGGCGGCCTCGGGGTCTTCCAGGTGCTTGGGCTGCTCTGCGTCGATTGCGCGTTCAACCGCAACGGCGTCACCGCCAAATACCAGTCGCACGCGCCGCAGTTCGGAGTCGATATCGAACCGGATCTGGTCAAGCCCAATGTCGACGTCCTCACCGGCAACGTCGAGTTCCGCAATTGCGAGTTCATGGACAATTTCTCGTCGGCCCTGCTGGGCGGCTATCGCGAGCGCTTCCAAGGCTATTTGCGGGTCCTCGACTGCCGTTCCTCCAACGCCCACGGCGGCACCTACCATATCATCCTGAACTGGGCCGGAGCGCTTGTCCGAGGCGGGGTGCACGATCTCGGCACGGGGCTGTTCTGCCTGTCCTGGCACGGGGAGACCGAGGGCGACGTCACGGTGAGCGACTGCGAGATCCGCACCTCGGGCCTCTACGGCGTCTCGCATTACTGGGACGGCAATTACGCCCGCCTGGAGCGGGTCAGGATCATCGGCTCCTATACCGGCCCCGGGACGAACGGCGAGGTGCTGACCGTCCGCGGCGATCCCGGCGGCGGCCGCAAGAATCTCGTCAAGGATTGCGAGCTCTTCCTCCCCGCGGCGCGCAAGTCCAAGGACCATCCCTACGATTACGAAGTGATCTATTATCACACCGTCTCGCAGAACAATCTGTTCCGCACCGACCTCCCCGCCGCCGGCGGCGAGCATTTCGCCGTCGGTTACGGCGACGGCGCCGTCGCTCGCGGCGACCGCTTCCGCGGCACCGCGCCGGGACCGCAGGACAGCTTCCGTCCGGCCCACAATTCGAGCCACGATACCCGCCTGCCTTATTCTTCCGGCTGATCGCCGCCCGCCCGCAAGGTCTTGGACAGACGCCGTCCGTCCGCTAGTCGCGGCCACGGTAGCGGAGCGCAAGCGGGCCATGGGATTGAAGATCGCGGTGATCGCGGACGGCACCGCCGTCCCGCGCTTCGGCCTGGAGGCGCTGAACGCGCTCGCCGGCTGCGATGCCGTGACCCTGTTCGCCTGCACCAACACGCGCTTCGCCCGCAAGCCGTTCAGGCACGGCGCTTATTATCTGCTCAACCTGCTTCTGGTCCGCAACCCATGGGTGCGGCCGGTTCCGATCCAGGCCGGCAACAAGCGGATCGAGCGGATCGTCGAGTTCGAATCCGGCTGGGAAGGGGCGTGGCAGAGCCTGCCCGACGCGATCGTCGACGAGATCTGCGAGGGGGGCTTTGACGCCGTCGTCAAACTCGGCATGGGCCTGCTTCGAATCCCCCCGCCGGAGCGGCTGCCGGTGCCGATCCTTTCCTGGCACCATGGCGATCCGGATCGCTATCGCGGCCGCCCGGCCGGCTATTGGGAGATGGTCGAGGGCCACCCGGTGATCGGCCAGATCGTCCAGGTGTTGGGCAACCGACTCGACGCGGGGAGGGTCGTCGCCTTCGCCGAGACGCGCGTCCTGCCCTATTCCTATCGCAAGACCCTGGCGGAATCCTACCGGCATTCGAGCCTGCTGATCAACCGCGCCGTCGGCAATGCGGTGGCCGGGACCTATCTGGCCAAGCCCTGCCACGGCAAGAATTACCGGCTCCCGTCCAATGCCGGGGTCGCCCTGTTCGTGCTTCGCTGCTTCTGGCACGGCGTGAGGCGCGCCGCTTATGGGGCGACGCTGGAGAAGAAATGGCGGGTCTCGCTGGCGTCCTGGCCTTCGGAGGAGACGGCGGAGCTGGTCGAGGGCGCGGCGTTCCCGGCGGCGGAGCGGTGGCGGACCATCCCCACCGGCCGGCGCTACGCTTATTATGCCGATCCCTTCTTCAGCGACGAGCCGCCGGGCATCCTCGTCGAGGCGCTCGAGCGCAAGACCGGCATCGGCGAGCTCGTGCTGGTCGAGGGCGACCGCCATCGGCCGGTCTCGGAGGGGCGCGGCCATTATTCCTACCCTTCGACGATCCGGCTGGACGGCCGCCAGCTGATCCTGCCCGAAATCGCCCAATGGTCGC
>JAXDPG010000170.1:0-4248 GCA_034668485.1 Sphingomonadales bacterium | reverse complement strand
TTCGGCCTCTCAGCCAGAGGGCAATCTTCAACATCGGCTGAGACGTTTTTCCCCGACTTGGCAGGGAGCGTCACATGGGCCGATTCGGTAAGCGAGCAAGTCTTGGAGGCGGCGCGCATCCTTAACGTAGCAGACGAAGCGGCCCCACCGGTCGTGCGCCTGGCACTTTCGATGGCGGCGCTTGAAACCCTTGCTCCATCTCTAGATTGGTCTCCGGAGGCGAGGGCGTTCCTCGACCGTGCACTGACGGAGGTCCAGGCCGACGATAGCATTGGCCCTGAAGAGCGCGAGCAAATTGCGGGCTCCATTCAGCCCCTGCGCGACTTCGGCCGATCTGGTGCCCAAAAGATAAAGGCGCTGCTCGAACGCCACGAGCTAGGCCACCTCTACATTGCGCACCGGAAGGCCGCTCGCATCCGCGCTAAGCTCCTCCACGGGACTCACGTGGCGGCTAGTGTTCAATCGACGGCAGCTGAAGAGGCTAGGATAATTGCGAGCGCGGTGTTTGACGCGGAGTTGGAAGCATGCGGGATCGAGCCTAACGCACTAAGGGCTGCTACGTCGGACTAGCACCTCCGGCAGAAGCTCGCTATCGTCACGCCACCGGTGCGGCGCTTCGAAACGAGGACGGCTTGCGCACCAGCTTCTTCAACTTTGCCAGCCACGAGGTGCGGCCGCTGATTCCGAGCGTGAAGGCGGGGTCGGCCGCTTCGGTGTCCTCGCCGTAAATCTCCAGCGGCTCCGGCAGGCGGGAACGCAGGACCAGCTTCCGCCGGCCTTTCAATATATCCTCGGCTTCGGTGAGGGCCCGGACCAGGTCCTCCTCCCGATACGGCTTCTGGAGGCAGCCGATGGCGAGGTCGCGGACGGCGAAGCCGGGGGCCCTGGCGGTGGTGAACAGGCAGGCGACGCCGAAGTCGTGCAACCTCGCCGCCACCGCATAGCCGCTGCTGCCGTTGGCGAGCTGGAGGTCGCCGAGGGCGAGGTCGGGCCGGCGCTCCTCGACGGCGTCGACGGCGCTGGCGAGATCGTTGGCGATCGCGGTGACCTGGAAGCGAGGGTTGAGCTCGATCAGGCTCTTCACCGTCTCGGCGAGCAGGGGATCGTCCTCGACGACCAGGATGTTGAGCACCGCCACTCCCCAGACAGTTGCGTTGACCGAAGCTCGCCGATCGACCGGGCTAAAGCCATGGCGAGCAAGGAAATTTGCGCCCAACGATTCCTTTCCCGCGCCGAAACGAGTCGGGCCGTCATCCTGGCTGTCACCCTGAACGAGTTTCAGGGTCCAGTTCTCCGCCTGCACGATGGTTCGAAGCTGGATGCTGAAACAAGTTCAGCATGATAGGGTGGGGTCGCGCCTAACCCAGTGAATTCGCAAGCGCGAGCGAGTTGCCGCAGGTAAAGGCTTGCTTCTATAGGCGACCGGCAACTTTCCTTGTCCGAATCCCGGAGAACCGAACTTGAAATCTGTCCTTCTCGGCGCCGCCGCCGCCTTGGCCCTCGCCGCCTGCGCGAGCACCCCGTCCGAAGCGCCCATGACGGCCGCGGCCGCGCCGGCCGCCGCTCCCGCCGAGCCCGCCATTGTCGTGCCCGACAATATCCTGCTCGCCGAATGGACCGGTCCGTTCGCCGGCGTTCCGCCCTGGGACCGCGTGAAGCCCGAGCTCTTCCCCGAAGCCTTCCAGTTCGCCATCGACGAGCAGCGCCGCGAGGTGCTGGCGATCGCCGACAATCCGGAGGCGCCGACCTTCGCCAACACCGTCGAGACGCTCGAGAAGACCGGTGAGCGGCTCGACCGGATCAACAACATTTTCGGGGTGATGACGAGCAACGTCACCACGCCCGAATATCAGGCGCTCGACAAGGATTGGTCGCCCAAGCTGGCCGCCGCCTATGACGAGATCGTCCTCAACCCGCAGCTCTTCCAGCGGATCAAAACGGTCTACGAAGGCCGGACAAGCTCCGGCCTCGATGCCAAGCAGCAGCGGCTGGTGACTCGCTATTACGAGAATGCGATCCGTCGCGGCGCCAACCTCAACCCGGAGCAGAAGCAGCAGCTGACCGCCTACAACCAGCAGCTCGCCTCCGCCTTCTCCGAGTTCAACGAGAAGCTGCTCGCGGACGAGAACAGCTTCGTGTCCGCCACCGCGGCCGAGCTGAAGGGGGTCCCGCAGGATATTCGCGACGCCGCCGCCGCCGCGGCGCAGGAGCGCAAGCTTCCCGCCGGCAGCTACGCCATCGTCAACACCCGTTCGGCGGTCGAGCCGATCCTCACCTTCGCCGACAACCGGCCCTTGCGCGAGAAGGTGTGGCGCGCCTTCACCAATCGCGGCGACAATGGCGGCGCCAACGACACCAATGCGCTGATCGCCCGGATCGTCAAGCTGCGCGCCGACCGAGCCAAGCTGCTCGGCTTCGCCAACCACGCCGAGTGGCGGATGCAGGACACGATGGCGAAGACGCCGGCCAAGGCGATGGCGCTGATGGAGGGCGTGTGGCCTGCCGCCGTCGCCCGGGTGCGCGAGGAAGTCCGCGACATGCAGTCGATCGCGAACAGGTCGGGCGCGAAGCTGACGATCGAGCCGTGGGACTATCGCTACTATCAGGAGAAGGTGCGCAACGCGCGCTACAACCTCTCCCAGGACGAGGTTAAGCCCTATTTCGAGCTGTCGAACATGGTCAAGGGCATGTTCTGGGCGGCGGGGCAGCTCTACGGCCTCGAGTTCAAGGAGAATACGGGCACCGTCCCGGTCTTCCATCCGGATGTGCGAACCTTCGAGGTGACCCGCAACGGCGAGACGATCGGCCTCTATTATTTCGATCCCTACGCGCGCGCCGGGAAGCAATCCGGCGCCTGGATGACGACCTATCGCAGCCGGTCCGGCCTGCTCGGCGACAAGATCGTGCTCGCCTCCAACAACAACAATTTCACCAAGCCGGCGCCGGGCCAGCCCGTGCTGATCAGCCTCGACGACGCGGAAACGCTGTTCCACGAGTTCGGCCACGCCATCCATTATCTGCTGGTGGACGTCTATTATCCGAGCCTGGGCGGCGTGCCGCGCGATTTCGTCGAATATCCGAGCCAGGTGAACGAGAACTGGGTGCTGACGCCGGAAGTGCTCGACAAGTTCGCCCGCCACTACAAGACCGGCGCGGCGATGCCCAAGGCGCTGATCGACAAGATCCAGAAGGCGAAGACGTTCAACCAGGGCTTCGCCACGGTCGAATATCTGTCCTCCGCCCTGGTCGACATGATGCTTCACACCGATCCGGACGGCATCGTCGACCCCGACGCCTTCGAGAAGCAGGCGCTGGCCAAGCTCGGCATGCCGAAGGAGATGGTGATGCGGCACCGCCTGCCGCAATTCGGCCACCTCTTCTCGTCCGACGCTTATTCCGCCGGCTATTATTCCTACCTCTGGTCGGAAGTGATGGACGCCGACACCTGGGCGGCGTTCGAGGAAGCCGGCAGCCCGTGGGACAAGGCGACCGCCGACCGCTTCCGCGAGACTTTGCTCTCGACCGGAAACGAGACCGACCGCGCCGACGCCTATCGCGCCTTCCGCGGCCGCGACCCGGACGTGAAAGCCCTGATGCGCCGCCGCGGATTTCCGGTGAATTAGAGGGAAGCACGTCATCCCAGCGAAGGCTGGGATCCCGACGGGTGAAGGGCACGGCACTCTTCACCCCCTGAGGCCCCAGCCTGCGCTGGGGCGACGGTTCACCCCGGCAGCTTCACCGTGTCGATGAACAGGTCGAGCTCGGCGTCGCACCGGTTGCGGATCAGGGTCTGCGCCATGTCCTCCAGCCCCGCGGGCTGGCTCGCCATCGTCATCAGCGCCTTCGGATTAGAGCCGCTTGGCCAGCTCGTCTGTTGTCCGCCAACGGCGGAAAGCGGCCATTGGGGCTCACTCGAACCTCAGCCTATGGCCGTTAGCCGACCGACCGCTGCGGGCTGCTTTCGACCCAATGCGGACGTTCGAGGCTGCGAGATAACGCTGATCGGCCTTAGACCGAACCATCAGCTGGTCTTGGCTTTGCCGGCGCGCCGGAATGGGATCGACCGATGGGGTACCAGACAGACGGGCTTTGGTACCGGCTCTTAAAGCACTAGGTTGGCCGACATGAGGATGGAAGTGATCGACGAGAGCATGCGGGCGGCTATCCGGCGCCTGTCTATAGCCGAGCGGGAATGCCTCAAGCGCTGTCTGAGCCATCAGACTGCCAAGCAAATGGCCCTCGATCTTG
>JAXDPG010000169.1:0-4979 GCA_034668485.1 Sphingomonadales bacterium | reverse complement strand
CGAAGGCTGGGGCCCCGGCGGGTGAACTCGGCGGGCGCTTTTCACCCGCTGAGATGCCAGCCTGCGCCGGCATGACGGAGGAGGCGGAAAGGCTTCCTTCCCCACTCCCGCCCGGCTACATCGCCGGCCATGCGCAACCTCCTCCTCGTCATGATCGGCGGCGCCGCCGGCGCGGGGCTGCGCTGGGAGTTCGGGCGGCTGGCGCTTCGCCAGCTCGGGCCCGGCTTCCCGTGGGGAACGCTCGGCGTCAACCTGATCGGAGGCCTGCTGATGGGGATTCTGGCGGGGGCGATGATGGCGCAGGGGACGATCGAGCGGCCGCTGTGGCTGCTGCTCGCCGTCGGCCTGCTCGGCGGCTTCACTACCTTCTCCGCATTCAGCTTCGATCTGTTCGCGATGCTCGAGCGCGGCCGCCTCGGCGGCGCGGCGCTCTATGTCGGCGCCTCGGTGTTCGGCTCGCTGCTCCTCCTTGCCCTGGGTTGGTGGGCGGCGAGGGCGGTCGCATGAGCGAGGTTCGCCAGTTCACGGTCGCGCCCGACGACGACGGCATCCGCCTCGACCGCTGGTTCAAGCGCCATCTCCCCGAAACCAGCTTCAATTCCGTCTCGCGCTGGGCTCGGACCGGACAGCTGCGAGTCGACGGCAAGCGCGCCGCGCCGGGAGACCGGATCGAGGCGGGCCAGGCGATCCGGGTCCCCCCCGCCGAAGCCGCCGCGGTGCCGGCCCGGGCGAAGCCCGAGCGGCCGAAGCTGAGCGAGGACGAGATCGCCTTCGTCAACGAGATCGTCATCCACCGCGACTCGCAGGCGATCGTCGTCGACAAGCCGCCCGGCCTCGCCACCCAGGGCGGCACCGGCACCCGCACCCACCTCGACGGCCTGCTCGACGGCCTCGCCGACGAAGCCGGCAACCGCCCCAAGCTCGTCCACCGGCTCGACAAGGACACTTCGGGCGTGCTCCTGCTCGACCGTACCGCCCGCGCCGCCGGCTTCTTCTCCAAGGCTTTCTCTGGCCGGACCGCGCGCAAGGTCTATTGGGCGATCGTCACCGGCGTGCCCGACATCGCCGACGGCTATATCGACCTGCCGCTCGCCAAGCAGCCGGGCACCGGCGGCGAAAAGATGCATGTCGAAGAGGGCGAAAGCGGGCTGGCGGCCCGGACCCGCTACCGGATGATCGAGCGGGCCGGCAACCGCGCCGCCTGGCTCGAGCTGCAGCCGCTGACCGGACGCACCCACCAGCTGCGCGTGCACATGGCGGCGATCGGCCATCCGATCCTCGGCGACGGCAAATATGGCGGCCCGGACGCCTTCCTCACCGGGGCGATCAGCCGCAAGCTCCACCTCCACGCGCGCCGCCTGAGGATCGACCATCCGGACGGCGAGCGGCTCGACGTCACCGCGAAGCTGCCCGCGCATTTCGCCGAGACGATGGCCAATCTCGGCTTCGACCCCGCCTTGGGCGACCTTCCGCTCGACGAGATCAAATATTCCGAGACTCCCGAAGGCAAGCGCCGCGCCGCCTCCGCCGCCGCCAAGTCGCGCCGCAAGGAGCGCAAGGGCGAGCGGCGGGAAAGGGGGAAGAGGTGACGGCGCTACGAAACCCCTCTCCCGTCCTTCACGGGAGAGGGGTAGGAGCGGTTGATGCACCCCAACCGTAAATTCCATATCACCGACCGCGACGCGATGGCCGCTTTGGTCCGCGAGCTCGGCTTCGGACTGCTGTTCGTCCCGACCGAACAGGGCTTACGTTCGGTGCACGTGCCGGTGCTGCTCGACGAAGATCGCCTGCGCTTCCACGTCTCGAAGGGCAATTCCGCACACGACGCGCTGGCGGCGGGCGCCGACGCCTTGTTCGTCGCCACCGGCCCGCACGCCTATATCAGCCCCGAATGGTATGGCCTCGAAGACCGGGTGCCGACCTGGAACTATGTCGCCGTCGAGCTCGAGGGCCCGGTGCGGATGATGGATATCGACGAGCTCGTCCGTCTGGTCGACGACCTCTCCGCCGAGCAGGAGGCGCGGCTGGCGCCCAAGCCCCCCTGGACTCGCGACAAGATGAGCCCCGGTCGCTTCGAAGGCCTTTTGAAGGCGATCGCCGGTTTCGAGATGCGGGTTGTCGGATGGCGGGGCACGGCCAAGATAGACCAGGACAAGCCCGACGCGGTACGGGCGAGGATTGCAGGCGCGCTCGCCGAACGGGGTGAGCGCGAGATGGCGGAGATGATGAGGAAGGCTGCCCCATGACCCCCCAGGACGACGAGACCCTCTGGCGCAACCGCTTCATCGCGATCAACCTGGTGCGGATCGGCGGTACGATCGTCGTGCTGATCGGCCTCGCCATCTGGTATGGCGACCTGATCGTCGAGGGTGGCTCGATGGCGGTCGGGCTGCCGCTGGCGCTGGCCGGCCTGGTGGCGAGCTTCTGGGGGCCGAAATGGCTGGCCGCCCGCTGGAAGACCCCGCCCGGGCCATGAAACGCTTCTACGGCCAGGCGACCGCCTCACCGGAGGACGGCGGGGTCGCCGTCCTGCTCGACAGCCGGCCGGTGCGCACGCCGGGGCGCAACCTGCTGCGAGTCCCGACCGAGGAGCTGGCCGAGGCGATCGCCGACGAATGGAACGCCCAGGGCGAGACGGTCGACCCGCGCGCGATGCCGCTCACCGGCCTTGCCAATGCGGCGATCGACCGGGTCGCGCCCGATCCGGCCGCCTTCGCCCGGACTCTCGCCGAATATGGCGAGAGCGACCTCCTCTGCTACCGCGCCGACGGCCCGCAATCGCTGGTCGAGCGGCAGCGGCGGGTCTGGGACCCTTTGCTGGGATGGGCGCGCACCCGTTTCGGGATCGATTTCGAGACCACCACCGGGGTCATGCACCGCCGCCAGCCCGCCGCGACCGTCGAGCAGCTCGGCCGCGCCGTCGCCGCGCGCGGCGTCTTCCAGCTCGCCGGGCTGGCGCCCGTGGTCACGATCGCCGGCTCGCTGATCATCGCCCTCGCCCTTGCCGAAGGTTCGATCGGGCTCGAAACGGCCTGGGACGCGGCCCTGCTCGACGAGGCCTGGCAGGCCGAGCAATGGGGCGCGGACCCGCTCGCCGTCGCCTCGCTGGAGAACCGGCGGCGGGAGTTCGAGGCGGCCTACCGTTTCCTGACGCTTCTGTGACTCCTTCGCTGGGACGACAATCCGTCTCCTACGCCGGCTGATCCGCTCGAGGCTCCGCCGGGACGTAATGCGGCATGAACCAGCGCGCGATCACCAGCCCGGCGAGGATGAAAGAGTTGCTCTCGACGTCGAACGAGTAGATCCAGAAGCGCCAGTCGGCATGCATGAAGACGGGGTTGGTGAGGCACTCCCAGAGAGTGAAGCCCAGCGTATAGAGCACCACCAGCCGGGCGACGCTGCCGAAGCTGCGGCCGCCGCCGCCGACCGAGGCGAGGCCGAACGCCATCAGCAGCCCGGTCGCCACGGCGAGGATGAAGCCGGGCAGGAGCATGCTCATGTCGTCCGGCGCGAATCCCTTTGTGTTGTAGGAGACGCTCGCGACCGGGCCGCGGGCGTAGAGCTCCGCGCCTTCGCGCGTCCGCGGATCGGGGATCATGTAGGTGCCGCTGCCGTTCGGCGTGAGATTTTGCGCCAGCGCGGTCTGCACGGCCGCCGACTGCGGGTCGCTGGCATGCGAAAATGGAATGGTGCCGAGCGGGCTTCCCCAGAAGATGAAGCCCATCACGAAGATGACGATGCCGCCGACCAGCCCGCCGATCACGGTCCGTACCATGCCTATCCTCCCCCTGTTGTGCGGCGATCCTACGCCGAAACCGCGGCCGCGCCAATCAGCCGATCAATTGCCGCACGAAATCGTGCAGGAAGACCCGCCGGGTCGCCTTGAGCCGCTCGGCCTTGAGGATGTTGTGGACGAGCTCGCGGCATTTCTCGGCGTCGTTGTTGATCAGCACATAATCATATTCGGCCCAGTGGCTGATCTCCGCGGCCGCCCGCTCCATGCGGCGGCGGATGACGTCCTCGCTGTCGGTGCCGCGGGCGCGCAGCCGCCGCTCCAGCTCCGTCATCGAGGGGGGCAGGATGAAGACCCGGACGATGTCGGGATCGACCTGCTTCAATTGCTGGGTGCCCTGCCAGTCGATGTCGAGCAGGACGTCGCGGCCGCCCTCGATCGTCTTCAGGACCTCGCTCTTGAGCGTTCCGTAGCGGTGGCCGAAGACGTGCGCCCATTCGAGGAAATGACTGCCGGCGATCAGCGCATCGAAGCCGGCATCGTCGACGAAATGATAGTCGCGCCCGTCAACCTCGCCCGCCCGCTTCGGCCGCGTCGTCGCCGACACCGACATGGCGACGCCGTCGTCGCTCGCGAGCAGCATCCGGGCGATGGTCGACTTGCCGGCGCCACTCGGGCTGGAGAGAATGAAGAGGAGGCCCCGCCGCTGGATGGCGCTTGCGATTTCCATGCGCGCTACTGGCTTGCGGAGCCCGCATGCGTCAAGCAGGTAGGGACATGGCCCGCCTCATCGCCTTCCTCCGCGCCGTCAATGTCGGCGGACGCAAGCTGCCGATGGCCGAGCTGCGCGCCTTGTGCGGGCAGCTCGGCTGGGAGGATGTCGAGACCTACATCCAGAGCGGCAACGTGGTTTTCTCTGCCTCGGGCAAGCCCGAGGCGCTCGAGGAGCGGCTGGAAAAGGCGATCGAGACCCGGTTCCGGCTCGACGTACCGGTGATCGTCCGGACCTCCGCGGAATGGGCGGACCACGTGAAGGCCAATCCGTTCCCGGAGGTCGCGCGCGACGCGCCGAACCGGCTCCAGCTGCTCGTCTCCAAGCGCGCGCCCAATGCCGACGCCGCCGACAGGCTGATGGCGAAAGCGCAGGACGGCGAGTCCGTGAAGGCGGCCGGAGGGGCGTTGTGGTTCCACTTCCCGGAAGGCGTCGCCCGCTCGAAGCTGACGCCTTCGCTGATCGACAAGGCTT
>JAXDPG010000168.1:0-13506 GCA_034668485.1 Sphingomonadales bacterium | reverse complement strand
GCGCAACGGCGAAATCGTGGGCGGCAAGGCCGATTCGGCGCTCCAGGCTGGGCAGGGCGAGGTCATGGCGGACTCGCGGTGCGAGCCACGGATCCGGCGACGGCAGCTGCGGCCAGACGCCCTCGTTGAGGCCGCCGAGGATGACGAGGTCCGCCGACTGCAACCGCGCTTCGAGCAGGCCCCAGATGAACAGCCGGGGATGCTGGCCGTAGGGGGGGCGTATCGCGACTCCGGTGAGCAGTTGCTCGACCAGGTCCGGAAGGCTTGCCGGGGAGAGGCGCTCCGGCCCGTGCGCGGAAGCCGGCTCGGCGGAAGCGAGCAGCTCGGCGGCGGCCCGGCCGGCGGGACCCGCCCAGACCGCATCCCCGCCCAGATCGGACGCCGTCTCGCGCAGCAGGCCGAGCAGCCGGGCGAGGCCGGCGCGCTCGCCCCGGAAGCCTCGCTCGAGCGGCTCGAGCCGGGGCGCGATCTCCTTCCACCAGTTCCATGCCCGCCGCCGCCGCTCGCCGTCGCGGCCGCTGCGGTCGCGCAGGTGCTCTGAAATTCCCTCCAGCCCCGCCGGCGGCCGCGGCCCGCGCAGCGCGAGATCGAGCGAGCGGGCGCCGTCGAGCCAGTCGAGCCTCGCCTCCCCGGACATCACTAGCGGGTGCTTGAGCAAAGCGAGCAGCGGCACCGGCGCGAATTGCTCGGCCGCGGCGGTGGCGATGGCGAGCAGCAAGGTCCCCGGCGCGAGCTGGGACAGCGGACGACCGGCGCTGTCGTCGGCTTCGACGCCCCATCGGCGGAGGTGCGAGGAAACCCGGCGGGCGAGGGTGCGGTCCGGAGTCACCAGGGCGGCGGTGCGTCCCGGAGTCTCCAGCGCCTCCCGCAAGGCGAGCGCAATCGCCTGCGCTTCCTCGGCCGGGTCGGCGAGCTCGAGCGCCCGGACTCCGGTCAGCCGGCGGTCGGCCGGCTTCAGGGCCTGCCAGCGGTCGGTGAAAGCTGCCGGCTTCATCGCGTTGGCGATGGCGCGGCTGCGCGAAGCCGGCGCGCC
Source organism: Sphingomonadales bacterium (assembly GCA_034668485.1). Classification (GTDB taxonomy): domain Bacteria; phylum Pseudomonadota; class Alphaproteobacteria; order Sphingomonadales; family Sphingomonadaceae; genus Allosphingosinicella. The sequence continues at coordinate 12,473 of JAXDPG010000168.1, read as the reverse complement.
GCGGCCGCCGCCCCAGCGCCACCTTTCTACCTCGCCGCGGCCGACGCCCATCCGGTCGAGGAGCAGCTTCAGATGGAATTGCGGATGAGTCTCGATCGGGCGGCGGCGAAGGCCGGTGGCTTCGTCCGGCTGATGCGGTCCGAGCGCCTCCCATTCGTCGGCGGGCATGCCGAGGTCGAGGCCTGGGAAGATGACGAAGCCTCGGTCGAGCCGGGCGACGGTGCGGAGCAGGCGCGCGATGGCGGGGGCCGGGCTGGTGATCCCGGCCGCGACGACGAATCCCGGCGGAGGAGTCTCCCGCCAGCGCTTCGCGACCCCCGCGAGCACCCGGTTGCGCCGCTCGGCGAGGTCGATTCGGCCGCGGTCGGCGAGCAGTCGCGGCCACTCGTCCAGGATCACCGCCAGCCGATCGAGCGAGGTCTGCCAGTGGATCGAGAGGTCGGGGAGCTCCGCGGCGAAGGCGCGCAGGCGCGAGGGGTCGACCTCCTCGACCAGCAACTGGTCCAGGGTGCGGGCGAGATCCTCGGCGAGGCGCAGGGCCTCGGCCGCCTCGATGCCCTCCAGATGGCGCTGGACGAGCCGGGCGAGCAGGAACAGCCGCTCGAGCGGCTCGGCCGCGGGCGGCAGCGTCTCCCCTTCCCCCAGCGGCTCGAGGGCGCCGCCGATCCGTTCGTCCAGCTCGGGGTCGCCGACCGGCACCAGGCGCGGCAGGAGCAGCCCGCCGCCGGAGCGCCGCACGAAAGCGTCGGTGACGGCGCGCGCGGCGCGGTTGTTGGGGACGAGCACGATACCCCTCGCCAGCCCCATGTCGCCGCCGCCGTGGCGAGCGATCAGTCCGGCCGCGAGCGCGTCGGCGAAGGCGCGGTGGGGCGGAACGGTGAAGACTTGGGGCCGGCTCACAGCCCGAGCGTAGCGGCGGCGTCAGGCAAGCCCAAGGATTTCCTCGGCCTTGCGGATGTTGGGCGGCGCGCCGATGTCGAACCAGAGGCCCTCGTGGACGGCGCCGAACAGCCGCCCTTTGGCGATGGCGCGGTCCCAGAGCAGGTTGGTCGAGAAGGGGCCCTCGGGGACGCCGTCCTCGAACAGGCGCTTCGAGACGATCTGGACTCCGGTGTAGACGAACGGCGCGACTCCGCCCGGCTTGCGGCGCCTCAGCGCGCCGCCCGCGCTCATGTGGAAGTCGCCCTGGCCCTTGTGGCAGTGGGCTCGGGCGAGCGGGACGAGCAGGAGCAGAGCGTCCATTCGCAAGTCGTCCCAATGGGCGGCGAGCAGGCGCAGCGAGTCGACCGGGCCGTCGACCCAGAGATTGTCCGAATTCACGACGAGGAAAGGATCGGCGTCGATCATCGGCAGCGCCCGGACCAGCCCGCCGCCCGTCTCCAGCAACTGGTCGCGCTCGTCCGAAATAGAGATTTCAAGACCTTGGACGCGATTCTTGAGATGGGCTTCGAGCGCATCGGCGAGATAATGGACGTTCACCACCGCCTTCTCGACGCCGGCCGCTCGGAGCCGGTCGAGGCAATGGTCGAGCAGAGGCTTGCCGGCCACCTCGACCAGCGGCTTGGGCCGGGTCGCGGTCAGCGGGCGCATGCGCTTGCCGAGGCCCGCGGCGAGTACCATCGCCGTCCTCGGCAGGTTGCCTGCCGGGACCGGACGGAGCGCGAGCGGCCGGCTCTGGCGGCTCACGCGGCCATTTTCCGCAGGCAAGCGTCGCCGCGGCATTCCGCCGGCACATTGGCTTCGAACCAGGCGGCGACCGGCGCCAGCGCGGGATGGGCGAGATTGCGCTCGAGATAGTTCCAGATGCGCGGGTGCATGGTCGGGTAGAAGGGCTTGCCGTCGCGTTTCCAGAGCCGGGTGAAGATGCCGATGATCTTCGTGTTCCGCTGGGCGCCCAATATCTCGTAATGGGCGCGGAAGAGGCCTCGGTCGGCGACGTTCGCCCGTTCGCAGAAAAGTTGGATCATCGCTTCCTCGAGCTCGGGCGAGACGTCGCGCCGCGCATCCTGGAGGAGCGAGACGAGGTCGTAGGCGCCATGGCCGGCCAGCGCATCCTGGAAGTCGAGAAGGCCGAGCTCAGACCGCCCCGGAAGCACCATAAGATTGTCGGCATGGTAATCGCGCAGGACCAGCACCGGATTCTCGTCGGCGATCCGAAGGACATCGCCCCAGGTCTCGCGCCAGGCCGGCAGATAGGCGGCTTCGTCGACCTCCAGGCCGAGGGCCGGAGCGTACCATTCGGGGAAGAGCAGCACCTCCCGGCTCATCGCGGCATCGTCATAGGGCGCGATGTCCGGCGGCGCCGGCTGCGCGGCGAGCTGGGCGAGGATGTCGATCGCCGCCTCGTAGATGGCACGCTCGCGGTGCGGCTCGCGCTGCAGCAACGGCGCGACCCGATCGTCGCCGAGATCCTCGAGCAGGAGCAGGCCCCGCTGGCGGTCGACGGCAAGCGGGCGCGGCGGGAGCAGGCCGCGATCGAGCAGATGGCCGGCCACCGTCAGGAACGGCCCGATATCCTCATGTTCGGGCGGCGCGTCCATCAGCACCGCGGTCTCGCCGGCGCGATGGATCCGGAAATAGCGCCGGAAGCTGGCGTCGCCGGCCAGCGGCCGGATCTCGGCGCCGTCCCAGCCGTGCCTTGCAAGGAAGTCCGGCGCCGCGGCGGGCGGAATCATCGGGGCGGCCATCGCGCTTCCCAAGCGGCGGGCACCTCGGCTGTCAAGGCGCGGGCGCCCTCCCCTTCCCGCCGCAGGGTGAGGCGAAGCGATTGCGGCCATAAAGCGCCGCCCATCCGCTCCGGCCATTCGACGAGCAGCGCCCCGCCCGCCAGCGCCTCGTCGAGCGCGAGCTCCTCGATCTCGGCGGGATCCTCGATCCGGTAGAGGTCGACATGCCAGACGGGGACGACCAGATCCTCATAGGGAATGACGATCGGAAAGGTCGGGCTGGCGACGTCGCCCTCATGGCCGAGCCCGGCGAGAATACCGCGCGCGAGCGTCGTCTTGCCGGCGCCGAGCTCGCCGGACAGGGCGACGACGTCTCCCGCCCGCAATTCGGGCGCGAGCCGCAGGCCCAGCGCCTCGGTCACCTCCGGCCCCTCGAGGCGCATCAGCGCTTCCTGGGCAGGCGCAGGGTGACGGTGGTGCCCTCGCCCGGCTCGGACAGCAGCTCGACGGTGCCGCCATGGGCCTCGACGAACTGGCGCGCCAGGGGAAGGCCGAGGCCGAGGGCGGAGCCGTCGGCGGTGCGCGGCTCGGCGGCGCGATCGAAGCGGTCGAACACCCGGGCCTGGTCGGCGGGGGCGATGCCGCGGCCATTGTCGGAAACGGTGATCGCCGCCTCCTTGCGGTTGCCGGCGGCGTGAAGCAGCACCCGGCCCCCTTCGCCCGTATAGGCGAGAGCGTTCTTGAGGATGTTGTCGAGCGACTGGCGCAGCCGCGCCCGGTCGCCGGCGATCGTGCCGACCCCGGCCTCGATCTCGACCGCGAAATCGATTCCCTTGGTGACCGCCGCGCCGGCAAAGGCGTCGGCCGCCGCGGCGCAGAGCTTCTTCAGATCGACCTTGTCCTCTGCGAGCAGCAGGCTGCCGCTGTCGCTCTGGGTGAGGTCGAGGACGTCATCGATCAGAGCACCCAAGCGGGCGACCGACTCGAGGATGGCGGCCACATAGTCGCGGGCGGTCGGGGCGAGCTCCCCGGCATAGCCGGCCGCCATCATCTCCGCGAACCCGCCGATCGAGGTCAGCGGCGTGCGCAGCTCGTAGCTCATGTTCGAGACGAAGGCGGTCTTGAGCCGGTCCGCCTCCTCGAGCGCCTGGGTCCGCTCCCTCAGCGCCGCCTCGACCGTCCGGCTGGCGGTGACGTCGAGCATCGTGAACAGGGCGTTGCCGTCCGGCAGCGGCACCGCGGCGAACTCGAACTCCCGGCCGTCGGTGAAGGCGACCCGGCCGGTCCTCTGCTTGCGCTCGACGGTGGCGCTTCGGACGAGCTCGCGCACCAGGGCGGCGTGGTTCGAATTCTTGAGCTTGCGGCCGATATGCGCGGTCAGCGAATCGATCCGCGGATTGCCGGTGAGCTGCTCCTCCTCGAACTCCCAGAGCTCCCGGAAGCGATTGTTCCACAGATGCAGGCGGCCGTCCGAGGCGAACACTCCGACCGCCTCGAACAGGTTGTCGAAGGTCGCGGTGCGCACGCGCAGCAAGGTGTCGCGCGCTGAGGCGAGGCGAAGCTGCTCGGTCCGGTCCTCGAAGATCAGCAGCAGCCCGCCGTCCGGGAGGGGCTGGGCGACGACCCGCAAATGGCGGCCTCCCGGAAGCAGCCAATCCTCTTCCTCCGCGGCGAGGCCGCCGGTGAACCAGCGGTCATGCTCCTTCTTCCATTCCGGATAGTCGCGGACCTCGGGCAGATTGCCGGTATCGCGCATCGCGTCGAGCAGGCGGTTGAACTCGGGGCGGTCGGCGAGGAAATCGGGCCTCAGCGCGAACAGCCGGGCGAAGGGCTGGTTGGAGAAGATCAGGCCGCGGTCGCGGGCGAATTGCGCGACGCCGGCGGACAGGCGGTCGAGCATGTCGCGCTGGGCGTGGACGAAACGGGCGAGCTCGGATCGCGCCTGCTCGCGGTCCTCGACGTCGATCGCGTAACCGGCGACTCCGGCCTCCCCGAGCGGCACTTCCACCACCCGCATCATCCGCCGCTCGCCGCCGACGGTCGTCGGGACGGTGCGCGAATGGGCCCGGCCCGCCTCGCGAACCGCGGCGGCCTCGGCATGCGCCGCCGCCTCGCCGTCGTCGACCAGCTCGAGACCGCCTTCCACGACCGCGCGGGCGTCCTCGGCCTCGACCGCGGCCACATAGGCGCCGTTGACCAAGGCGAGGCGCATATCGGGACCGCGATGCCAGATCGGGAAGGGCGCGGCCTCGATCAGGCCCGACAGCGCGTCGAGCGCGGCAGCGAGGCGCGCCGTGCGCTCGCGCAGCTCGCCCATCTCCTCTTCCGCTTCGGTCGCGTCGGTCAGCCAGATCAGGACCGTGCCGGCGGGATAGGAAGGCGGCGCCGGCCCGCCGCGGACCCGGAAGACGCGCGCCGAGCCCTCGGGCCGGAGCGAGAGCGCGAAGCTGCCGGCCGCGGCCGCGCAAGCGGCGACCTGCGCCGCGAGCCCGTCTGCTTCCCCGCCGAACGCCGCTCCGAGATCGTCGAGCCGCGCCGGCACCTCGGACAGCCCGAGGACGAGCGCCAACCGTTCCGCCTCCTCGAGACGTCCGTCGCGATGGACGATCAGCGGCACAGCCGGCGAAGCGGCGAGCAAGGCTTCGTGGTGGCGGGTCGCGTCGACGCGGCCGGCGGCGTCACTGGCCCGGCCGAGCCCCCGCACCGTCGCCCATGAGGCAAAAGCGAGCCAGGCGCCGGCGAACAGCGCGATCGCGGCCAGGGCGGTCGGGGAAAGGCTCAGCATCGAGCGCCCTCTCTAACCGCGCTCCCGAGTCTCCGGAAGGGCGCGCGGGAGAAAGGCGTGAGTCATCATTCTGGGCGCATCAGTCGACGTCGCCATGGCCCTCGGTCGCCGTGCGCTGCGCCGCGCCGTAGCCGCCGCCACTGCCTTCCCACCAATAAGGGGCGCGAACCCGGGTGCCGGTCACCACCTCGTTCATCGTCACCGGGTCGTAAAGCCGGCCGCCGAGCATGACCCGGTTGATCTTGTCGCTGTTGCGGATGTCGACGGTCGGATCGGCATCGAGCACCACCAAATCGGCGAGCTTGCCCGCCTCGATCGAGCCGACGTCGCGGGCATAGCCCAGGGACGTCGCCGGCATGATCGTCGCGGCGCGAAGCGCCTCGATCGGGCTCCAGCCGCCGCGGACGAAGGACCACATCTCCCAATGCGGACCGAGCCCGGCCTGCTGGCCGTGGGCGCCGATCGACACCTGGACTCCGCGGTCGGCGAGCTTCTTGGCTTCGCGGGCATTGTCGTCGTCGACGAAATCCTCCTCCGGCGCCATCGTCCGCCGCGCATTCTGCGCCGCGAGCAGGGCCGGCGGCTCGTGCTTCGACAGCAGCGGATGGCGCCAGACGTCGGTGTGCTGGCGCCAATAGGGATCGCCGGCGAGGCCGCCGTAGGAAACGACCAGGGTCGGCGTGTAGTTGGTCTTGGTCTGGGTCCAGAAGCTGACCACGTCGTCGTAGAAATGCTCGACCGGCAGATTGTGCTCGAGCGTCGCATTGCCGTCCTGAACCAGCGTGATGTCCATCGTGTAGAGCGAGCCGCCCTCCGGCACGACCTCCATCCCTTCGCGCTGCGCGGCCGCTACCACCATCTGCCGCTGCTCGCGCCGCGGCTGGTTATAGTTCTTGACGCTGTGCGCGCCCTCCGCCTTCAGGCGCCGGACATGGGCGAGCGCATCGTCGAAGCTGTTGATCTCGGCGTAAACGTCGGGCGCCTTGGCGCCGTAGATGATCTCGCCGGTGGAGAAGATGCGCGGCGCGAGGATCTTGCCGACGCGCTGCATCTCCGAGGCGACGAAGATCTCGGCCGCGCGCGCCGACGGATCGTGGATGGTGGTCGTGCCCATGGCGAGGTTGACGATCGACGACCAATTCTGCTGCGGGACGAGGTCGTCCTCGCCCTGCGGACCGTGGGCATGGGCGTCGACCAGGCCTGGGATGATGGTCTTGCCGGAGACGTCGACCGTCTTCGCGCCCGCCGGTATCGCGACCTCGCCGCGCCGGCCGACTGCGACGATCCGGTCGCCGCGGACGACGATGGTGCCGTCGTCGATGATGCCGCCGTCGGCCGCGGCCATGGTGACGATCCGGGCGCCGGTCAGAGCGACGATTCCGGTCGGCTTGTCCGCGGCGACGTCCATGGACAATGACACGCCGGTCCTCGGGGTCTGGAATTTCGGCGCGTTCTCGGCGGGAGGCGCGGCGCCGAACAAAGCGGCGGTGTCGGCGGTGTAGAGGGTCGGTCCGGTGCTCCAATGGACCCGCCCGTTGGACCAATTGATGAAATCCGCGCCCACGTCGCTGACGCGGGTTACCGGCATCGGCCCGCCTTTCTCGTCGGCCGAGACGTCCTGGGTGCCGGGCATGAGCGGCATCACGAAGGCCTGGTAGTTCTGGCGGAAGGCGACATATTCGCCGTCGGGCGAGACCTGGTAGTCGCTGATCATCTCGCCGGTCGAATGGACGTGCCGCGACTCGCCGTTCAAATCGGTGCTGACCAGCTGGCGCTTGTTGTTGGCCGAGACGATCATGAACAGCCGGTCGTTGGACTCCCCGAATTGCGGCTCGGCCCCCTCGCGCGCGACTCGCACCGGCGTCCCCCCGCTGGCGGCAATTCGATAGATGCCCGGATTCTCTGACCATTTGGCGGAGGTCAGGAAACCGCCCTGCCCCTGCTCGAAGGCGATCGTGCGGCCGTCGGGCGAGAAGCGCGGCCAGGCGTAATGGCCGGGCTGGGCGGTGACGTCGCGCGCGGCGCCTCCGCCCGCGGCGACGGTGCGGATCCGGCCGAGGCCCTGGTCGGTCCAGCCGACGAAGACGATCGTCCGGCCGTCGCGCGACCAGGCGGGGAACAGCTCGATCTCGGCTTCGTCGCCTTTGACCAGCCGCCGCGGGGCTCCGCCCGCGACCGGCTTCAGCCACAATTTGCCGAGCGTCTCGAAGACGATTTGGCGGCCGTCGGGCGAAACGCTCGCCCAGCGCGGCATCTTCGTCTGGAAGCGGCCGGGCGCCACCTCGACCTGGGGATGGAGCGCGTCGATGACGACGCGCGTGTCGTTGACCCGGAACGGGATCTCGGCGGCGCCGCTGCCGTCGCCATCGACCCGGCGAATCTTGCCGCCGGCCCAGAAGACGATCGAGCGGCTGTCGGGAGTCCAGGCCATGTTGGGATAGACTCCGGTCACCGCCCAGGTCTCCTGGACGTCCTGATCGAGGGCGTCATAGACCTTGCGCTCCTCGCCGGAGACGAGATCCTTGACGTAGAGCTTGGACTTCGCGCGCTCGCGGCGGACGAAGGCGATCTTCTTCCCGTCGGGCGAGGGGGTCGGGCGGACGGAGCCGCCGGCGCCCGAGACCACCGTCGTGACCTCGCCCGTGTCCAGCTCGTAGCGTTGGATGTCGAACAGGTCGGTGTTCGAATCCTGGGCGTACTGGAAGATCGGGCCCGGCGTGACGTTTCGGGTGAAGTAGATCGACCTGCCGTCCGGCGCGTAGATCGGCTCGCCCAGCTCCTTCTGGTGCTGCTCGTTCGGCTTCTTGACGAGGGGCACGCCGCCGCCGCCCGAGACGTGATAGAGCCAGACCTCTCCTGTGCCGAGCGAGCGGCCGGTGGTGAAATGCTTCTTGGCGGCGATGAAGCGGCCGTCCGGGCTCCAGGTTGCCTGGTTGAGGAGCCGGAAATCCTCCTTGGTCAGCTGGCGCTTGTCGCTGCCGTCGGCGTTCATGATCCAGATATTGTCGCCGCCGCCGCGGTCCGAGGTGAAGGCGATCCGCCGCCCATCCGGCGAGAAGCGCGGCTGCTGCTCGTAGGCGAGCCCCTCGGCGATCCGGGTCGGCGTGCCGCCCGCGATCGGCATGGTGTAGATGTCGCCGAGCAGGTCGAAGGCGATCGTTCGGCCGTCGGGCGCGACGTCGACGTTCATCCAGGTGCCGTTGTCGACGTCGATCGGGATCTGCCGGGTCGCCATCCCCGGCGGCGAGTTGACGTTCCACTTATCGGGCTTCTTCTCGGGCTGAGCGGCGGGCGCCCGCGCCGCGGTCGGCGGCAGCGGCCCGGTCACCCTCTGCTCCGGGTTGATCGCCTGATTCTCGGGTGCCTGAGTCTCCTGGACCGGCGGCGTCGGCTGCGGCGATTGCTTCGAGGCCTGCGCCCCTGCCTGCCCCGCCGCCAACACCGCCGCGATCGCCGCCGTCACCCGATATTTCATCTATCCCTCCGACAAGCAAGTCGCGCCCGCTTAAGTGGGAATCGCACGCACGTCTTGCGCAAAACGCGCAAGGCTGGCGCGACTGGGTTCAAGGCATTTCCAGCTGAAGTCATCCGAAAAACTGCGATGAACGTCACTAATTCGGGCATGAGCGTCACAAGAAAGTCTCATGAATATAGTGACTTATGTGGCATAACCGCCACACTCCGCTGCAAACTGCAGCCAAGTCCATCCAGCTGTTGGAATTATCGGTCCCCCGAGAGTAACCGGCGCGGCAACCCCCCATTTTTTGGAGTCGTCTTCTCCCATGGCATCGCCTCTTCGCTCGCGCACCCTTCGCTCCGTCGCCTTCATCGGTTTGATCGCCGGGCTGGCCGCGCCCGCTTTCGCCCAGGACCAGACCACCGATCCCAGCGACGCTCCGACGACCGAGGGCACCGGCCCGAACGGCACCGACGATCCCGCGACCCTGCAATCGGAGGCCGAGATCGAATCCGGCCAGAACGCCAGCGCCGGCGACCAGCAGATCACAATCACCGGCTCGCGCATCCGCCGCCCGAACCTGTCGTCGACCGTGCCGATCACCTCGGTGGGCGGCGACGAGTTCTTCGAAACGGGCACCGTCTCCGTCGGCGACGTGCTGAACGACCTTCCGGCCCTGCGCAGCACCTTCAGCCAGTCCAACTCGACCCGCTTCCTCGGCACCGCCGGCCTCAACCTGCTCGACCTTCGCGGCCTCGACACCGTCCGGACCCTGGTGCTGGTCAACGGCCGCCGCCACGTCGGCTCGGACATCCTCAACTATGCGACCGGCGTCGACGTCAACATGATCCCGACCGATCTCATCGAGCGGGTCGACGTGGTCACCGGCGGCAACTCGGCCATCTACGGCTCGGACGCCATTGCGGGCGTGGTCAACTTCGTCCTCAAGCGGAACTACGAGGGCATCCAGCTGCGCGGCCAGGGCGGCGTCAGCACCTATGGCGACGCCGGCAGCTATTATGTCAGCCTGCTCGCCGGCCAGAATTTCGGCGGCGACCGCGGCAACGTGGCCGTCAACCTCGAATATGCGCGGCAGAACGACTTCTACGCGCCCGGCCGCCCGAACCTGCGCATCGCCAGCGGCTTCGTCCAGGTCGACACCGACCCGGCGAGCGCGACCAGCGACGGCGTTTTCGACAACGTCTTCTACAAGGACATCCGCAGCCCCTTCTATGCCGAGGGCGGCACGTTCCTGAATTATGTCGGCGGCGACTTCTACCAGCCGCTCCTGTTCCAGCGCGACGGCTCCCTCACTCCGCAGACCGGAACGCTCGTCGGCCTGGCGCCGTTCGGCGCCTATATCGGCGGCAACGGCCCGACCGGCCGCGAGGGCCGCCAGTTCGGCCTGTCGCCGAAGCTCGACCGCTTCAGCGCCAACCTGCTCGCGCACTTCACCGTCAGCGAGGCGTTCGAGCCGTTCCTCGAAGCCAAGTTCGTGCGCACCAAGTCGCTCGGCAATGCCAGCGGCCCCTTCTTCACCGGCGCGACCCAGGGCGAGGCCTTCCTCACCGACAATCCATTCCTCAACCCGCAGGCGCGCGAGATCATCCGCGATTATTACGGCGCCACCGGGGACGAGGAGGTTCCGTTCCTCTTCTACCGCAACATCCAGGAGCTGACCAACCGCGAGGAGGCCGCGCAACGCGACACCTTCCGGATCGTCGCCGGCGCCCGCGGCCAGTTCAACGACGACTGGTCCTACGAAGTGTCCGCCAATTACGGCCGCTTCAAGGAGGACACCGACATCCGCGGCAACGTCAACCTCCAGCGCTACCTGCTGGCGATCGATGCCGTCCGCAACCCGGCCAATGGCCAGATCGTCTGCCGCGCGACCATCGATCCCGGCTCTGCCGCTCCCTATCCGGGCGCGGTCGACAGCGCCTACGCACAGGCGACGCTGGCGGCCGACGTCGCCGCCTGCGTCCCGCTCAACCTGTTCGGCGAAGGCAATATCACGCCGGCGGCGCGCAACTACGTGCTCCAGGGCGATTCCTTCGCCCGCGGTCGGATCAGCCAGTTCGTCCTGAACGGATTCGTGTCGGGCGACACCAGCCAGTTCCTGACCCTGCCGGGCGGCCCGGTCGGCTTCGCCCTCGGCGCCGAATATCGGCGCGAGGATGCGAGCTACCACCAGGATCCCGCGACCCTGGCCGGAATCACCTTCTACAACGCGATCGCGGACTTCGAGCCGCCGTCGTTCGAGGTGAAGGAAGCGTTCGGCGAAATCCGCCTCCCGATCCTGCGCGACACGCCCTTCTTCGAGGAGCTGACGCTCAGCGCCGCGGGCCGGATCTCGGATTACAAGGGCGCGGTCGGGATGACCACGGCCTACAATGCGGGCATCGACTGGGCTCCGGTGCGCGATCTCAGGCTGCGGGCCAATTATTCGCGCGCGGTCCGGGCTCCGAACCTCGTCGATCTCTACTTCCCGCTGTCGCAGAACTTCGCGCTTCCGGCCGATCCGTGCGCCCTTCGCAACCGCGGCACCGGCTCGGCCAACCGCGCGGCGAACTGCCTTGCGGACGGAGTTCCGGCGAACTTCGACTTCGTTTACAAGAACTCGCTCCAGTTCCTCTCCGGCGGCAATCCCGACCTCCGGGAAGAGAAGTCCGACTCCTACACGGTCGGCGGAGTCCTGCAGCCGCGCTGGATCCCGGGGCTGGCTCTGTCGGTCGATTATTACGACATCACCGTCAACAACGTCATCACCTCGCTCAGCGCCCAGTCGATCCTCAACGCCTGCTACGACCAGGCGAGCATCGACAACCAGTTCTGCAACCTCTTCGAGCGCGCGGGGCCGGGCGGCGGCCCCAACGGGGAGCAGCCGGGCCGGATCATCGAGGGCAGCCTGCAGGTGGTTCCGCTCAACTTCGCCAAGCTCAGGGTCCGGGGCATCGACGCCGAGCTCTCCTACCGTCACAAGTTCGACGGGATCGGGGCGTTCAGCGGGAAGGTGACCTACACCCACGCGCTTCAGAACGACTCGTACCTCAACCCGATCGATCCGGGCCGCGCCAACCAGCTGCTGCTCGAGCTCGGCGATCCGCAGGACGCGTTCAACTTCGACGCGAGCCTGAAGACCGGGCCGTTCACCTTCGGCTACCAGATGCGGTACATCGGCAAGATGACGACCTTCAGCTACGAATCCTTCTTCAGCAAGCAGGGTCGGGTGCCGGAGAATCCGGATGCCGCCGAACAGCGTTTCTATCCGGCGGTCTTCTACCATGACGCCCGCATCGCGATCGACGCCGGCAAGCGCTTCAACTTCTATGTCGGCGTCGACAACATCCTCGATCGCGATCCGCCGCTGGGCCTGACCGGCATCGGCGCGGGCAGCGGCATCTATTCGAACCGCGGGCGCTTCTTCTACGCGGGCGCCACCGCCAAGTTCTGATCGCCGCGATCGGGCAAGACTTGCGGGCCGGGGCGAAAGCTCCGGCCCGTTTCGTTTGCGGGCCCGAGCCGCTATCAGCGCCGCCCCGGCATGACAGGATCGCGTGAGGCA
>JAXDPG010000167.1:0-9033 GCA_034668485.1 Sphingomonadales bacterium | reverse complement strand
CACGCGCCGCCGCCTCCAGCCAGGCCGTCACCGCGGCGACGTCGTCCAGCCGCCATCGCGCCGCCGTCGGTCGCGCCGGGCCGACCAGCACCCCCTCGCCGCCGAGCGCGGCCGCGGCCTCGAACGCATGCTCGTCGGTCAGATCGTCGCCCACGAACACAGGACGCGCGCCCGCAAACGGGGGTTCCGCCATCAGCCGCCGAAGCGCGGCGCCCTTGTCCGTGCCGGCCGGGCGCAGTTCCGCCACCATCTTGCCGTGCTGGAGGGCGAGGCCGCTGCGCCCCGCCAGCGCCTCGACGAATTCACCGACCGCTTGCTCGCGCTCGGGCGCGAGTCGGTAATGAAGCGCGATTCCGGCCGGCTTGTCCTCGACCAGCAGTCCGGCCGAGCCGGCGGCGAAGCGGCGAACCTCCTCGCGCGCCGAAGCGAGGCCGGGCGGCGCCGAGACCGGAACCCGCCGCCCGTCGGCGTAGAGCAACTCGGCGCCGTGCGAGCCCGACAGCAAGGCCGCCGAGGCGCCGAGATGGTCCTGGAGGTCGTCGACGGCGCGGCCGCTGACGATCGCGAGGCGGCCCTCCAGCCGTTCGGCAAGCCCGTCGAGCAGCGGCTTGAGGCCGCTCGGCACGGCGATCGCGCCCGGCACGTCGGCCAGCTCGACCAAAGTGCCGTCGAAATCGAGGAAAAGCGCGGCGGGAGCGAGTCGAGACAGAGGCGGCGGGGAGGATTCGGGCATGGCTTGCGTTGGCAAGTCGGGGCCCAAACCTCAACACTAGTTTCGAGTTTTCGTGTAAATATATCGGCGGAAGCGACGATAATAGCAGAAAGATATTTGGTCCGAAACGGTTGATGATGGCCAAAATTCCTGTATCCCTTGCGACAGGGGGGACGCTGCATATGGCTGAGCCGTTTCTGTCGGAAATCCGGCTTTTTTCGTTCAACTTTCCGCCGAAAGGTTGGGCTTTCTGCAACGGGCAGTTCCTGCCCATCAACCAGAACCAGGCATTGTTCTCGCTGCTCGGCACGACTTACGGCGGCAACGGTCAGACGACCTTCGCTTTGCCCGATCTGCGCGGCCGATATGCGATGCACGAAGGCAGCGGCCATACACTCGGCGAAAAGGCGGGTTCCGAGGCTGTCACCCTCAACGCATCGCAAATGCCGCAGCATCTGCACTTCCTGCAGGGCGCGAACAAGAATGGCGACCAGCCGATCCCGACCGGCTTCCTGCTCGGCAACGTCAACAACCTCTACCGGCCCGCGGCACCGACGGCCAACCTGCTGCCGCTGCTGGCGGGGACAGTGACCAACGTCGGCGGCTCCCAGGCGCACACCAACATGTCACCCTATCTGGTGATCAACTTCTGCATCGCGCTGCAAGGCATATTCCCGTCGCAAAATTGAGGGGGCAAGTTTCATGGCTCAACCATATGTCGGTGAGTTTCGCATGTTCGCCGGAAACTTCGCCCCTGTCGGGTGGATGTTCTGCGATGGCCAATTGTTGCCGATCTCCGAGAACGAGACGCTTTTCCAGCTGATCGGCACCACCTATGGCGGTGACGGGCAAAGCACGTTCGCTCTGCCCAACCTGCAAAGCCGAATCCCGCTCCACATGGGGACCGCGTCGAGCGGAACGACCTATCAGTTGGCCGAGGCGGCGGGCGTCGAATCGGTGACTCTGACGACCAATCAGATCCCCAGCCACAACCATCCGCTTATGGTGTCGAACCAGTCGGGCCTCGGCACCAATCCGGCCGGCAACGTCGCCGGCGCGCTGTCGCCGGTCAGCGTCTACAAGGCCAACGTGGCGGCACCGAACCTGCCGATGAACGCCAATTCGGTGACCCCGCAGGGCGGCAGCCAGCCTCACGACAACATGCAGCCCTACCTCTGCATCAATTACATCATCTCCCTGTTCGGAATCTTCCCGAGCCAGACATAAGCAGGAGAATCCCAGTGGATCCCTTCGTCGCTGAAATCCGCATCGTTCCGTTCAATTTCCCCCCCAAGGGCTGGGCCTTTTGCGACGGGCAGCTCATGCCCATTTCGCAGAACACGGCCTTGTTCTCGCTGCTCGGCACCACTTATGGCGGCGACGGCAAGAGCACCTTCGCTCTGCCCAACCTCCAGGGTTGCTCGGCTATGCATCCCGGCCAGGGCCAGGGCCTCAGCCAGCGCTTCCTCGGCGAGCAGTCCGGCGAGGAAACCGTCACCCTGCTCGTCTCCGAAATGCCGACGCACACCCACACGGTGAACGGCCTCAGCGCGCTGTCGACGACGACGACGCCGACCAGCGGCACCGCGCTCGGCCGAAGCGTCAACGGCAACGCCTATGCCGACGCCGCGTCCGGCTTCCAGACCTTCGCGCCCGAGGCCTTGCCGCCGGCGGGCGGGAGCCTGCCGCACAACAATCTGCAGCCGTATCTCACGCTCAACTACGTCCTCGCGCTGCAGGGAGTGTTCCCGCAGCGTCCATAATATAACCACTGGGGGGCCCCCAACATGACCAGGGAGAAATCATCCCGTTTGACCCGCCGCAACCTGCTGGCGGGACTAGGCTTCGGTGTCGCGGCAGTGGGGGCTATGGCGGCACCGGCACTACAACTCAGCTGGACTCGCAAACCGGGCGCGAAGGGCAGCTGGTGGGACCGCCAGTTCACGTCGCTGGGCAATGCCGGCGCCGATGAATGGAGCCGTCAGGTCGGTACCGAGTTCGCGCTCGCCGGCGGAATCGCGGCCAGGCTGGCGCAAGTGACGCCGCTGCGTTCGCCGGGCCGCCGTCCCGCCGGGCTTCGCGACGGAGCCTTCGCGCTCGTCTTCGAATCGACGGGGCCGGCGCTTCCGCCGGGCGACCGCATCCTCGACGTCAGCCATGCCGTCGCCGGCAAGATGAAGGTCTATTTCAGCGCCTGCGGCGACCAGTGCGGCGGCCACCGGCTGCAAGCCATCTTCAACTGAGCCGATGCCGCCGCCGCTGCGCGCAGCCTCTGAGCTGGGTGTCTCCTGTCGGCCGTCGACCGAAGCGGACCTGCCGCTGCTCGCGTCGATCTATGCCTCGACCCGGCTCGACGAAGTCGCCGCGAGCGGCTGGCCGATGGAGATGCAGCTGCAGTTCCTCGCCCACCAGGCGGACGCGCAGCACCGTCATTATCGGGGCCATTATCCCGACGCCGAATGGCTGGTGATCGAGCGCGGCGGGGAAGCGATCGGCCGCCTCTATATCGAGGAATGGGCGAGCCAGATCCGGCTGATCGACATCTCATTGCTGCCCCAGGGCCGCGGCGGGGGCGTCGGCACCGCCATCCTCGCCGATCTCCAGCAGGCCGCCGCGGCGGCCGGCAAGCCGCTCACCATCCATGTCGAGCGCAACAACCCGGCGATGCGGCTCTATCTGCGCCTCGGCTTCGCCAAGATCGACGAGCACGGTGTCTACGACCTGATGGAGTGGCGGCCGCCGCTCTCGGCAGCGGCTAGTTGAACACGGCTTCGTACTGGGCCCCGCCCCGGTCGCGCCCGACCGGGACGATGAACATCTCGAATAGCTCGTCGCCGTGGCGGAAGGCGTAGATGTCCTGCGGCAGGACCGGCTCGTAGGGGCCCTGCCAGTCGAGGATGAAGGCGCCCCCCTTGCGGCCGGTATCGGGCAATGCCCTCACCGCGGCGAGCGTGAAGCCGATCGTGCGCTCGCCGAGCACGAGCTCGAACGCCTCGCCTTCCCTGGCCTCGAACTCCTCAAGCTTCAGCTCACGCATAGCCGCTGCCTACTCCAGCGTGCCGCCGGGGTCGAGGCCCCAGATATGCTCGGTGCGGATATAGCCCTGGCGGCCGCGGACATCGAGCAGGCACCAGCCGGCGGCGCATTTGGAGAGGCGCCCGACCACGCCCGGATCGGCAAGGTAGCGGATCCTCGAACTCTCGGCCGGGTCCCGGCGCATCGGCCGCGGCGCCGTACCGGTGACGAGCGCGGTGCGGGTGTCGCTGAGCAGCCGCTGCAGCATCCAGCCCGTGGTCCCGTCCGGATCGCGGACCTTGCGCCAGCTCGGATAGGTCTCGATCACCCGGATCGGCAAATCGGGACGAACGTAGAGCCAGGTCGCGGGATAGTTCCGCCCCGGTCCGGTGCGCATCAGCGCCTTGCCGGCGCTGATCGACGCCCAGTAGGGAGTCGCCCGTTCGTCCTGCGCCTGCGCCGGCCCGATCGTCAGGCCGAGCGCCAGCGCCGCCGCCAGCATGACTCTCCTCGCCATCACGCCGCCTCCTTTCTACGCGCCTCTTAGGCATTAGCGGGCCGGAGGTTCAACGCCGATCTGCCTTGACGTCTCCCCTGCCCTTTCCCCAAGCGGGACGGATGAAGGTGGTCGTCACCCGCAGGCTTCCGGCGACGATCGAGGCGAAGCTGACGGCCCGGTTCGACGCCGAGCTCAATCCCGCCGATGCGCCGATGAGCCGCAAGACGCTGAGCGAGGCGATGCGGCGCTGCGACGTGCTCGCTCCCACGGTGAGCGACCGGATCGACGCCGCGCTCCTCGCGGAGGCCGGCGGGCGCGTGCGGCTGATCGCCAATTTCGGCGCCGGCACCGACCATATCGACCTCGCGGCGGCGAAGGCCCGGGGCATCGCGGTGACCAATACGCCGGACGTCCTCACCGAGGATACAGCCGACCTCGTCATGGCGCTGATCCTCGTCGGCCTGCGCCGACTCGGCGAAGGGGAGAGGAGCTTGCGCGCCGGCCGCTGGCGGGGCTGGGGCCCCACCGACCAGCTCGGCCGCAGCCTCGCCGGCAAGGCGCTCGGCATCGTCGGCCTCGGCCGGATCGGGCGGGCGGTGGCACGGCGGGCGAGCGCCTTCGGCATGGCGGTCCACTATCACAATCGCCGTCCCGCCCCCGCCACGGACGCGCGCTATTGGCCCGATCTCGACGCGATGCTGGCGATCGTGGACGTGGTCAGCCTCAACGCCCCCTACGGGCCGCACACCCATCATCTGATCGACGCTCGGCGGCTGGCGCTGATGCGGCCCGAGGCGTGGCTGATCAACGCCGCCCGGGGCGCGCTGGTCGACGAGGAGGCGCTGATCCCCGCCCTCGCCGAGGGCCGGATCGCCGGCGCCGGGCTCGACGTCTATCCGAACGAGCCGCAGGTCGATCCGCGGCTGCTCGAGCTCCCCAACGTCGTGCTTCTGCCCCATCTCGGCTCGGCGACGCTGGAGAGCCGCACCGCGATGGGCGAGAAGGTTCTCGCCAACATCGCGGCATTCGCGGAGGGCCGGGAATTGCCGGACCGGATCGTCTGATTCCGTCGCCCCAGCGAAGGCTGGGGCCCCGGGGGTTGAAAATCCCCGGAGCCTTTCACCCGCTGGGGTCCCAGCCTTCGCGGGGACGACGTGGCCTCAATCCCCCGTCAGGATCCGGTCGACGAGCTGTTTCACCGTCGGGACGAAGCCGTTCGAATAGAAAGGGTCGTTCTTGAAGCGGAAGGCGGAATGGCCGGCGAACATCAAATTGTGCTCGGTCGGGCCGCCATGGGCGATGTCCTGCAGCGTCTTCTGGATGCAGAAGCTGCGCGGGTCGGCGAGGCGGCCGGTCGTGTTCTTCTCATTGTCCGCCCAGGACGAGAAGGCGCATTGCGAGAGGCAGCCCATGCAGTCCGCCTGGTCCTTGCGGATCTGGGTCTTCTCGTCGGGGCTGACGAAGATCAGGGTCTCGTCGGGCGTCTTCAGCGCTTCCGTGAAGCCCTGGGCGTACCATTCGCGGGCGTGGAGGAGGTCGCCGCGGGTGACCCAGTAATTCTTCTTGCCGGCGACTCCGACGTCGAGCTGGAAGCAATGGTCGCCCAGTTCCTCCTTGGTGAAGGCGATCTGGCGGTGCGAGCGCGCCTCGAGGTTCCTCAGGAAAGGGTTGCGAACCGCGGAGCTGTAGAATCCGGTCGGGGAGAAGCGGTGGAGGAGGATGTCGCCCTCGTCGAGCGTCATCAGCCTTTGCTTCCATCCCTCCGGAATCGGACTCTCCTTGGTGAGCAAGGGCCGGGTGCCGAACTGGAAGACGATCTGGCCCAGCTCGGGATTGTCGATCCAATTCTCCCATTCCTTCAAATTCCAGACTCCGCCCGCCATGACGATCGGCACGCTGTCGGGAATGCCGCCCTCGCGCATCGTGTCCCTGAGCTCCTTGACCCGGGGATAGGGATCCTGCGGCTTCAGGGGGTCCTCGGCGTTGGAGAGGCCGTTATGGCCGCCGGCGAGCCAGGGATCCTCGTAGACAACGGCGGCGAGCCATTCGGCGGCCTTCGAATAAGCGCGCTTCCACAGCGCCCGGAAGGCGCGGCCCGAACTGATGATCGGCAGATAGTTGACGCCGTAGGAAGCGGCGATCTCGGACAATTTGTAGGGCATGCCGGCGCCGCAGGTGACTCCGGCGACCAGCCCCTTGGTCCGTTCGAGCACCCCGTGAAGGACGCGCTGGGCGCCGCCCATCTCCCACAGGACGTTGATATTGATCGCGCCCATGCCGCCGGCGATGTCGTAGGCGCGCTGCACCTGCGCCACCGCCCCGTCGATCGCATATTGGACCAGCTCCTCGTGCCGCTCGCGCCGGGTCAAAGCGTGGTAGATCTGGGGAATGATCTTGCCTTCGGGGTCGTAGCTGTCGGCATTGACCGCCGAGACGGTACCGATGCCGCCCGCCGCCGCCCAGGCGCCCGAGCTGGCATGGTTGGTCGCCGAAACGCCCTTGCCGCCCTCGACCAGCGGCCACACTTCGCGCCCCGCATAGAGGATCGGCTTCAAACCCTTGAACACATGTCTCTCCAAAAACGAAAGCGGCTATATCGTCACTCTCGGCCAAAAGCGCCAAAAATCATGTCGGCGACGGCGTCAACGCTCCAGGCCGCCCGATCGCCTCTCCATATAGGCGGGCATAGCGCGCGATCATCCCCGCCTCGTCGAATTCCGCTGCCGCCTTCTCGCGATTGGCGCGGCCGATGGCGCGCCGGAGGTCGGGTCGCTCGACGAGGCTGTCCAGTGCCGCGGCGAAGGCCGGTTCATCCTCCGGATCGACGATCAGCGGCCGGTTGTCGGCCGAGACCATCTGCGGCACGTCGCCGACCGCCGTCGCCACCGCCGGCAGCCCGGCCGCCATCGCCTCGACCAGAGAGATCGGGAATTGCTCCGAATCCGACGACAGAGCGAAGACGTCGAAGCGCCCGATCCACCGCGCCGGATCGGCGAGGAAGCCCGGCATGATCAGCCGCTCGGCGACTCCGCACGCCCGTGCCTCCGCGGCAATCCGCTCGCTCTCGGGACCGGTGCCGACGATCACCAGCCGCGCCTCCTTCGAAGCCATCGCGGCGAAGGCGCGGACCAGCCGCGGCAGGTTCTTGACCGCCCGCAACCCGGCGACGGTGCCGATCACCACCTCGCCCGGGCGCCTCTCCAGCCCGGGCACCGGCTCGGCGGGGGGGGCGGCGTAGCGAGGGACGTCGACGCCGTTGGCGATCCGCACGACCCGTCCGGCGGGCTGCGCCCAGGCCTTGCGGGCGATCGACTCCAGCCGCGCCGAGGGCACCACCAGCCGGTGCGCAGCCGCCAGCCCGAGCCGCCGGTAGAGATTGCGCCGGGTCTTCAGCTCGCCGGCCTCGTCTTCGTTGAAGCCGTCCTCGTGATGGATGAGCGGCGGCAGCGCCATCCCCTTGCCGAACAGGTAGCGGGCCATCACCGCGTCGAACGCGCCCCAATTGTAGGTGAGGACGAGGTCGAAGCCGCCCATGTAGCGAGCCAGCCGGAACAGCCGCCCGAGCCCGGGCCGCCCGCCGAGCGGCGGCGCATCCTCCGGGAAATCCACCGTCACCCCCGGCGCCAGGGCGTCCCGGGCGCCGAGCTGGCCCGCCGCCGCCGAGATCACCATATGCTCGGCGGTGTCGCCGAACGCATTCATCAGCCGCACCGCGCGCGCTTCCTTGCCGCCACGGTCGAAGGTGGAATGGGCGTGGAGGATGCGGACCGCGCTCATGCCGGCAGCATGGCAGGTGAGGCGGCCGAAGGGAAAAGGCTTTTGCGTCGGCGGCTATTCCGCCGCCAGCTCAAAGGGTTCCGCGGGCGCCGTCAGCCGGTCGAACGCGTCAACATGGGCGCCATAATCCGCGACGTGCCGCCGCCAGCAGGAAACCGGCTCGCGCGGCCTCGCCGCCGGGACGGCGATCGCCGGGATCAAGCGCGGCCGCGCCGTCTCCCGGTCGACCACCATCTGGTGGAACCACTCGCCGGCATAGCCGCCGTCGAACCGGTGCACGCGCGCTCCGACCACCCGGCCGAGAGGGGTGCCGTCGAGCCCGTAGATCGTGGTCTCGAACAGGAAGCCGCGCGGCTCCCCGGCGGTGCTGTAGACGTACATCGTCATTTACGCTGGCCCCTTTTGCCCGATCCATAGCCGCCTCCCCGGAGGCTATGCCCGGCAAAATGTTCGCCGCCGCGGACCTCAGCGACAAGCTCGTACAAACCCCTAGTTAACCGGATGAGGCTAAACGGGTATCGGGACATGCGGAGCGCGGCCGGATCGTGAAGCTGATCGTGATGAAGAAGGGCGGCGAGCCCGGCGAGGTCGCGATCAATCCCGATCGCGTCACCCATGTCCGCACCGCTTCGGGCCCGTTCACCGACATCTATTTCGGCGAGTACCGAGTCGCCGTCGAGGGGACGTTCGCGCAGGTCGTCGCACGCCTCACCGGCGAGTCGGAGATTGCCGACCTCCCGGCCGCCAAGAGCTGGTTTCCGGCGCGCTGAAGCGCCCGCCGGGCCTACAGCTGGAAGTCCGACGCGACCATCGGCGAAGCGTCGGTGCGGGTGATTCCCATCCACAGATCCGGCGAGGCGTCGCCGTCCGTATCGGCCATCACCACCCACATGTTCTGACCCATGTCGACGGCGCGCAGCTCGCCGGCATGGCCGCCGAATGCGTTCGAGCCGATCCAGTGGAACGCCTGGTCGCCCGCCATGCCCGTGTCGGCATCGATGAGGTGGAGGTCGATCTTGTCGAGGCCGGC
>JAXDPG010000166.1:0-2906 GCA_034668485.1 Sphingomonadales bacterium | reverse complement strand
CGCACCTGCATGACCGACAAGGGCTACCGCCGGGTCGAGGCGACCGACGCGGTGTCGGACGAGCTCAGGAAGCTGGACAAGGCGGAGCGGGCGGCGCGGCTGTTCACGCTCGCCGCGGCCCCGGAGCCCGCCGGCCGGCTGCTTCCGCAATGAGGCGGCTCTTCCTCTTCGCGGCGCTCGCGCTCGCCGCTGCCGCGCCCGCCGCCGCGACGACGCTGAAGCAGGTGCCGGCGGCGCTCGACCCGGCCAAGGCCTATGTCCTCGTCGAGTACAAGCTTCAGCAGAATCCCTATGGCGCCGGCATGCCGGGCTCGCGCAAGACGATGCCGCTGAAGGCCGGCCTGGTCTTCGCCCGCTACGATCCCGCCCTCGGCGACATACGTGGAATGGGCAAGGCGCGCTCCAATCCGGTCGCGCCGGGGCAGCAGGCGGGCGAGGGCTTCCGCTACAAGCCGATCGCCAAGGGCCCCGGAACACGGCTGTTCCTGATCGAGATGGACCCCGGGCTCTGGGTCGTCGAGGGCTTCGCCAACACCAGCTTCTCGCTCGGCTCCTATACGTTCGAGCTGGCGCCGGGATCGGTCACCGACCTCGGCGTGGTCACCGCGGAGCCGGACTGGGCGGAGGGCCAGGATCCGCCCGACATGAGCTCCCTGCTCAAATCGGCCTTCGCCGGGCCGTTCGCCAAATCGCCCGACATCGCGCCGATGCGGGCCACCTTCCGGCCGCGCGCCGGCGGCGACATTCCGCTGCCCGCCGGGATCCCGGCCGACAGGGTGCAGCCGGTGGCGTTCACTCCGGGCGCGAAATTCGGCAATTATCTTGGCGGGCTGGTCAACAGGATCGAGGGCGTCAACGCCAGCCTGCGCTCCCCTTACGAGACCCGCTCGACCAACCGGTAATTGCGGCGCGGCGACGGTCGCCGGCCAGCAGGCGCGGCTCCTGCCCTGTAAATATCGGTGTCCGACACCATTTAATCCGCGGATGGAACGGCTCCTGATCATCGGATCGCCAGGGGCGGGCAAGTCGACGCTCGCCGTCGAGGTGGCGCGCCGCACCGGGCTGCCGCTCATCCACCTCGACCGGCTTCACTGGAAGCCCGGCTGGATCGAGTCGGGCAAGGAGGAATTCGACTCGAAGGTGAGCGAGGCGATCGCCGGGCCGCGCTGGGTCATCGAGGGCAATTACGGCCGCACCCTGCCGCTCCGGCTGACCCGCGCCGACACCGTCGTCGACCTCGATCTGCCGCGCTGGCAGTGCGTCCTCGGAATCCTCCGCCGGGCCCTCGTCCATCGCGGCCGGACTCGAAGCGACATGGCGCCGGGCTGCCCGGAGCAGCTGAACCGGGAGTTCCTCCTCTACACGATCCGCTTCGGCGGACGCGGCCGGCACCGGATCGAGCAGGCGCTCCGCCCCTTTGCCGGACGCCGAATCAGGCTGCGCAGCCGCCGCGAGGTGCGCCGGTTCCTCGACGGGCTGGCCGTCGCCGGACCGGGGCGCCGGCCGTAATTGGCGCCAGGCACCCATTTCCAAGGGGTTGAGACTTGGGGAGGGGAGGAGCGGCCGGCATGGCGGGCCAACGCGCCCGCAGTAAAACGGTGCCGGCGCCGGTTTGTCCGCGCCGCCGGCTTCCGCTATCGCGACCGGGTGACCAGCCGCGCCCTCTTCGCCACGCGCTTCTACGAAAGCGGACTCGGAGACGGCCGCCTGGTCGCCGAGCTCGACGAGGCCTGCCGTGCGCTGGCGGCCGAGGACGGGGCCGGCCGGCGCTGGTCGCGCGAGCACGGCTATCGCGGCTACACTTCCTACGCCTCGCTGAACGACCTGCCGGACCGCGACCCTCGTTTCGGGGCGCTGGCGCGGCACCTCGGCCGCCACGTCGCCGCCTTCGCCGCCGATTGCGCATTCGATCTCGGCGGGCGCCGGCTGAAGCTCGACAGCCTTTGGGTCAACCTCCTCAAGCCGGGCGGAACGCATTCTGGCCACATCCACCCGCACAGCGTCGTCTCGGGCACGTTCTATGTCGCGGTTCCGCCTGGATCGGGGGCGCTGAAGCTCGAGGATCCGCGGCTGCCGATGATGATGGCGGCACCGCCGCGCCGCGAGGATGCGGCCGAGGATCTGCGCACCTTCGTCTATGCCGAGCCGGTGCCGGGAACCGTCTTCCTGTGGGAAAGCTGGCTTCGGCACGAGATCGTGGCGGGGACCGCGAAAGGAGAGCGGATCAGCATCAGCTTCAATTACCGGCTGTGACCGGGGCGCTGGCCGGACCGTGCGACGGCGGCATCGCCGAGTGCGCGAAGGCGCAGCACTGCCCCAGCCGGCGCCTCACGCTCGCCGCCTCGATCCTCGCCTCGAGCCTCTCCTTCGTCGACGGCTCGGTGGTCAACGTCGCCTTGCCGGCGATCGGAGCCGATCTCCACGCCCATGCCTCCGGCCTGCAGTGGATCGTCAACGCCTATCTCCTCCCGCTCTCCGCTTTGCTTCTGCTCGGCGGAGCGGCCGGCGACAGGTTCGGGCGGCGGCGGCTGTTCCTGCTCGGAATCGCCCTGTTCGCCCTCGCCTCGGCGCTGTGCGCGCTGGCGCCGAGCCTCGAGCTGCTGCTCGCCGGCCGGGCGCTGCAGGGGATCGCCTCGGCGATGTTGATGCCCAACAGCCTCGCCTTGCTCGGCAGCGCCTTCGCCGGCGAGGCGCGGGGCCGGGCGATCGGCACCTGGGCCGCCGCCGGCGCGGTCGCGGGTGCCGTCGGCCCGGTGCTTGGCGGCTGGCTGGTCGGCGCGGTCGGCTGGCGCTCCATCTTCCTCGTCAACCTGCCGCTCTGCGCCGGAGCCTTGTGGCTGGGCTGGCGCTTCGTCGCCGAGAGCCGGGAGAAGAGCGGAGCGCCGCTCGACTGGCTCGGAGTCGCC
>JAXDPG010000165.1:0-6644 GCA_034668485.1 Sphingomonadales bacterium | reverse complement strand
CGGCTACGAGCGCTATGTAGACTATGCGCTCGACGTGCCGATGTACTTCGTCTTCCGCAACGGCCGCTACATCGACGCCGCCGGTCTTTCCTTCCACGACTTCCTCAAGGGCGAGCTCTCCGTCCTGCCGGGCGAGAAGCCCCGCCTCTCCGATTGGACCGACCACCTCTCCACCGCCTTCCCCGAAGTCCGTCTCAAGAGCTTCCTGGAGATGCGCGGCGCCGACGGCGGCCGCTGGAGCAAGATCTGCGCCCTCCCCGCTCTGTGGGTCGGCCTGCTCTACGACCAGGGAGCGCTCGACGCCGCCTGGGACGAGGTCGAACGCTGGCCGCTCGACGAGCGCCAGCGCCTGCGCGACGAAGTGCCGAAGCTCGGCCTGGCCGCGCGCACGCCCTCCGGCGAGCCGCTGCGCGACCTCGCCGGCCGGATCCTCGGCATCGCCGAATCCGGCCTCAAGGCCCGCGCCCGCCTCAACGCCGCCGGCGACAATGAATCGGGCTTCCTCGATCCGCTGCGCGAGATCGTCGCGCGCGGAACGACTCCGGCCGAAATGCTGCTCGAGCGCTATCATGGCGACTGGGCCGGTGACGTCAGCCGCATCTACGAGGAAATGAGCTTTTGATCGTCATTGCGAGCGGAGCGACGAAGCAATCCAGCCCGGCGCCGGCGCAGAACGGGATTGCTTCGTCGCTTCGCTCCTCGCAATGACGATTTTCGTGCCGGGGGGATGAATCGATGACCGAACGCCGAACCCTCTATCCGCCGATCGAGCCCTACGAAACCGGCCGGCTCGACGTCGGCGACGGCCACAGCCTCTATTGGGAACGCTGCGGCACGCCGGGCGCCAAGCCCGTCGTCTTCCTCCACGGCGGCCCCGGCGCCGGCTGCAGCCCCGACCACCGCCGGCAGTTCGACCCCGCGCGCTACGACATCCTCCTGTTCGACCAGCGCGGCTGCGGCCGCTCGACCCCGCACGCCTCGCTCGACTCCAACACCACCTGGCACCTGGTCGACGACATGGAGCGGCTGCGCCTGGCCGCGGGTTGGGAGCGCTGGAGGGTGTTCGGCGGCTCCTGGGGCTCGACCCTGGCGCTGGCTTATGCCGAGAGCCATCCAGAGCGGGTCACCGAGCTGGTCCTGCGCGGCATCTTCACCTTCCGGCAGACGGAGGTCGACTGGCTCTATCGCTACGGCGCTTCCGAGGTCTATCCTGACGGATGGGAGGCGTTCCAGGCGCCGATCCCGGAAGCCGAGCGGGGTGACCTCGTCGCCGCCTATCAACGCCGCCTTACAGGCCCGGACCGCGACCTGCAGCTCGCCGCTGCCAAGGCCTGGAGCCGGTGGGAAGGGGAAACCGTCACCCTTCTGCCGAACCAGGCGGTGATCGACCATTTCACGAGCAACGACGTGGCGATCGCCGTCGCCAGGATCGAAAATCACTACATGATCAACCGCGGCTGGCTCGACGAAGGCCAGCTGCTCGCCAATTTGGACCGCCTGAAGGGCATCAGGGGAGTCACCGTCCAGGGCCGCCACGACATGTGCACCCCGCCCGCTGCGGCCTGGGCGCTGCACAAGGCCTGGCCCGACGGCCGCCTCGAGATCGTCCCCGACGGCGGCCATCTCTACAACGAGCCGGGCGTGCTCGACGGCCTCATCCGGGCGACGGACGAGTTCGCCGGCTGATTGCCTCCCCACCGCGAAGCGGTGGCGAGGGGGACCACCGAAGGTGGTGGAGGGGTGATCTGACGAGCCCTCAGAAGGTCACCCCTCCACCAGGATTCGCCTGGTCACCCTCCCCATCTGGCGGTGGGGAGGCAATTAGTCCCCCGGCCGGTAGACTCGCTCGGTATGCCCCTTGAGCTGGTCGGGGTAGAAATAGACCTCGCGCAGGTTCCCCGTCGCGTAGCGTTCCGCCTGGTCGCTGAAGTGCGGCGAGCCGGGATGGCCGCTCTCGCCGCCGGCGGTGACCGCGAGGGCCCGGACCCGGGGGCCGAACTCGACCACCGCGACGAAGCTGTTGCCGCTGGTGCCGTACCAGCGCTTCGATCCGCGCCGCGGCGCCGCGCCGAACGAAGCGAGCGAGCCCCAGCGGCCCGAGGTGAAGCCGACCGGGAGGCTCGGGCCGGCGTCGGTAAAGGGATGGTCGACATCGCCGGTGAGACGCTGGAAGCGGTTCACCTCGCCCCACGGCGTGCGCCACGTCCCGAACGCCCGGTCCAGCTGCTCCGACACCGCCGCCAGCGCCTCCAGCTTGCGCCGCGGCGGCAGCTTGTCGATCAGGTCGATGGGCACCATCGGCGCCTGGCCGTCCTTCCTCACCTCGGCCCACAGACGCTCGCCCCAGAACATGGCGAGCGTGGTCGGCACCGACGCCGCGCCCCAGCGATAGTCCCAGCTTCTGAGCGCGGCGATCTGGTCTTGCAGCCGGCGCCTCAGCGGATCGGACGCCGGTGCCTCGTCCCAGGCAGCTACGAGCCCCGGTATCAAACGGGCGAACGCCGTCTGATAGGGGTCGTAAGCCGCGGCGCGCAGGCCCTCCAGGGTGAATGGCCGTTTCCCCTGGAGCAGCCGCACCGCCTGCAGGCCCCGCGGAGTCTCGCCGAACGTGTCCATGTAGCGCGGATAGTCGCTTTGCTTCGGACTGTAGGGCCCAGCCGCCGAATAGGGCCAGTTGTTGGTGTTCTGGACCCAGCCGGTCGGCGGGTCGAGCACCCGGGGCGTCCCGGCGAGGTCGTGCAGCCCGCGCCAGTCGGTGCGCGGGTCGCTGCCGTCGACCGGCTTCGTATAGTCGAAGCGGTCGTCGCGGACCGGGATGAACTGCGGGTGGAGATAGGCGATCTCCCCTTTGGCGTCGGCGAAGACGGTGTTGTTGGACGAATTGGCCTTGAGCCCGGCCACTGAGAGGAAGGAGGCGAAATCCCGGGCCTTGGTGCGAAGGAAGCTCTGCTGGAGCGCCTCCATCGGCTTGTGCATCATCGCGAAGGCGACCCATTTGCCGCCGGCCTCGCGAACGATCGGGCCGTGATGGGTGCGGTAGGTCTCGAACCAGCGGCTCGCCATGCTTCCGTCCGCCGCCCGATAGGCGACGCTCACTGTCTTCGTCTCGACCGGCCGGAGCGCGTTGCCGTAGCGGTAGAAGAGCTTGCCGTCCTTCAGCTCGATCGTCTCGAGGAATTCGTCGACGACGTCGACTCCGCTCGAGGTATGCATCCACCCCGCCTGGTCGTTGAAGCCCTGGTAGATGAAGAACTGGCCCCAGGTGGCGGCGCCATAGGCGTTGAGCCCTTCCCCGCTCGTCACCTGGAGCTCCGAGCGGAAGAAGAAGCTGGTATGGGGATTGATCAGAAGCAGGGCATGGCCGTCGGCGGTTTTGGAGGGCGCGATGGCGATGCCGTTCGATCCGCGCGGCTCGCCGTCGCGCACGCCGTCACCCTGAACTCGTTTCAGGGTCCAGCTGGTCGCGCGCCCCGGCGGCGGAGGACTGGATCCTGAAACAAGTTCAGGGTGGCGTTTGGTGTAGAAGGCCTCGAGCCCGGCGAGGTCGATCCGCTCGATGTCGCCGCCGATGCTGCCTTCGGTGAAGCTCAGCGCCATCCACGGCTCGAAATGCGTGATGGCCTTCGGCCGCACGTCCGGGTGCGTCGCCAGATAATGGTTCAGCCCGTCCGCCCAGGCGTCCATCAGCCGCTTCAGCCAGTCCGGGCTCGCCGCGTAGCGCGCCCTGAGGTCGTCCGGGTCTATGTAGAGCTTCGCCCGCAGATCGGCCCAGATCGCGGTCTCGCCCTCCGCCTCGGCGGTGCGCCCGAGCGCGGTCAGGTAATTGGCCTCGACGCGGTTGAAGTCGTCCTCGGCCTCGGCATAGATCATCCCGAACACGGCGTCGGCGTCGGTCTTCCCCCGCACATGGGCGATCCCCCAGTCGTCGCGGGTGATCGTCACCCGCTCCGCTTCCGCCTGCCGGCGGGCGATGTCGTCGGGAACGGGGCGAGCGGTCGCGCAGGCGCTGACCGACAGAAGCAAAGGGAGGAGCCAAGGACGCATGGCGACCCGCTACGCCGCGCCTGCCGCCGCTTCAAGCGCCGCCTTCGTCAGCGCGCGGGCGCCGCTTCCCTGCCCACCTCGATCCGCCGGAACATCGTGCTTCCGTTCACCACCAGCCGTCCGGACAGGCGGTCGCCGCGGAGCCGGAACACCCACCGTCCCGGTGCGCCGCGGCGATCGACCGTGATCCCGGCAAGCGTCCCCGTCGCCGGCGAAAAGGTCGCGTCGAACGCACCCATTTCCTGCTCCGTGCCGGCGACGACCTTGCTCATCGCTACCGAATAACCGCCCCCCGTCTTGCGGCTGATATGATAGACGACTTCCTCGTCGTGGCAGGGGGAGGGCTTGACCTGGCAGAGCGACGTGCCGTGCCAGCGTCCGACCAGAGGGTCGCCGGCGGGCGGCGGCGAAGCCGCCAGCGCCGCAGCCCAGATCAAGCTCGAAACGCCAGGCATCAAGCACCTCCCGTTGCAGACTTGCGCCGCTCGCCCCGAAAGGCAAGCCCGTCCCACTGGCGGAACGCCGCCGCCTGCGGCTAAGCTCGCGCCGCTCGAGCGAGAGGGAGAGGCATGGGCGAGACGGAGCGGAGCGAGACATGGCAGCCGCGGCGGCTGCGCCGGGTGGTGGCGGCGAGCATGATCGGCACCACCGTCGAATGGTATGATTTCTTCCTCTACGGCTCCGCCGCCGCGCTCATCTTCAACAAGCTGTTCTTTCCCTCCTACGATCCGTTCGTGGGCACCTTGCTCTCGTTCGCCACCTATGCCGTGGGGTTCGTCGCGCGGCCGCTCGGCGGGATCGTCTTCGGCCATTTCGGCGATCGCATCGGGCGCAAGCGGCTGCTCATGCTCAGCCTCCTGATGATGGGCGTGGCGACGATGCTGATCGGGCTTCTGCCGAGCTATGGGCAGATCGGAATCTGGGCGCCGGCCGGCCTCATCCTGCTGCGCCTGGTGCAGGGCTTCGCGGTCGGCGGCGAATGGGGCGGCGCGGTGCTGATGGCCGCCGAGCATGGCGATAGCGCCCGCCGCGGCTTCTGGGCGAGCTGGCCGCAGGCCGGGGTCGCGGCCGGCAGCCTGCTCTCGGCGGGCGTGCTGGCGCTGATGGCCGGCCTGCAGACCGAGGCCGATTTCCTCTCATGGGGGTGGCGCCTGCCCTTCCTGCTCTCCGCCCTGCTCGTCGTCCTCGGCTGGTACATACGCCATCGCGTCGCGGAGAGCCCGATGTTCGAAAAGGCGCTCGACGAAGCCGAGGCCCCTCCCAAGCTTCCCGCGATGGACGTGCTTCGCGAGCGGCCCGGTGCGATCGTGCTCGGCGCGGGGCTGCGCGTCGGCGAGAACATCTCCTATTACATCCTCACCGTCTTCTCGCTGACCTTCCTCGTCGACGTCGCCGCCGAGAGCCGAAGCCTCGCGCTCGACGCGCTGCTGATCGGCGCCGCAGTCCAGTTCCTCGCGATCCCGCTCTTCGGCCGGCTGTCGGACCGCATCGGCCGACGGCCGGTTTATGCGTTCGGCGCCTTCGGCCTCGCCGCATTCGGCTTCGCCTTCTTCCCGATGCTGGCGAGCGGCGACGATAGGCTGGTCGTGCTGGCGATCGTGACCGGGCTCGTCCTCCACGGTGCGATGTACGGCCCGCAGGCGGCGTTCATCACCGAGCTGTTCCCGACCCGGATCCGCTATTCGGGAGTCTCGATGGCCTATCAGCTGACCTCGATCTTCGCCGGCTCGCTGGCGCCGATCGTCGCCGTATGGCTCTACAAGGAATATGATTCCGCGACCCCGATCGCCCTCTATGTCGGGATTGCGTGCCTGGTCAGCTGCGTCAGCGCATTGCTGGCGCGGGAAACGCGCGGCATCGAGCTCGCCTCGATCCGCTGAACCTCATCCCGGGTGCGGGATCTCAAGCGGCGAGCCGAGGTCGAAGCGCCCCGGCAGCTCGATCCTGCGCGATTCCTGCGCCGAATGAAGCGGCACCTCGCCATAAGAGAGCTGGGCGCTGGCATGAGCTTCGCCCGCCGCCCCGCCGGTGATGTAGGGCGCCCGGATCGACAGGGCCAGGCCGCTGAAATGGACGGTAAGGCGGAGCGTGAAGCGAAGCTCCATGCAGTCGCAGCCGGCGATCGTCACCCCGATCACGGGCTGGAGCTCGCGGACGAACTCCTGTTCGCCGAGATGCACGATGGCGGTCTCGCCGGGCTCGTGCTTCGCGGGGTCGCCATATTCGCGGACGCTGAGCGCGCCCGCCCACGCCTTGGCCAGGCTGTCGACGAGGTCGCAGTCGAGCACTTGCCGAAGCGCGCGCTCGACCTCGGAGCCGATCAGATTCCAGGCGAGCTTCGTCCTGCCGACTTCCGCATCTCCCGACATCTGCTCCTTTACCCGTTCCTCGAGCCCGGTCAGCCGCTCGGGCAGCAGGTCCGCCACTCTGGGCCGCGCCTCATCCATGCTTTCGTCCTCCCGCCCTGTCCACCGCACCCTCTTCGAGACGCGCCGTCAGCGACACCGCCGGCCCCTCGGCCGGACGTCCGCCGCCCCGGCAGGCGCCTTCCCCGAGGTCGAGCGACGGCGCCACGCCGAGCCGCGCCCGGGTCCGGTCGA
>JAXDPG010000164.1:0-9176 GCA_034668485.1 Sphingomonadales bacterium | reverse complement strand
TTCCCTTCTCGGCCTATGCGCGCCGGCGGATCCTCGGCGCCCTCACCGACGGCCTCGCCAAGATGAGCGAGGTCAATGCCCAGATCAGCTTCCGCCACCGGCTGGAGCAGGAGCGGATGCGGTCGCTGGCTTCCGGCAACGCGGCTGCGGCGGATGACGCCCTGGCGGCGCTGACCGACCTCGCCGTCGGCCTGGCGATCGGGCTGATGCTGGAGGGAACGGCGCTGATGGCGGCGAACGGCGTCGACACCCGGCCGACCGCCTACGAGTCGCTCGAATGGCGCGAAATGCAGGCCCAGCTCGCCTCCGAGGTGCAAAAGCTGCCGGAAAAAGAGGCGGTTATCATTCGCCAGCACTATCATAATGGGTTAAGTCTGGCCCAGATCGCTGAGCTTCTCGACCTCAGCCGCGGGCGGATATCGCAGCTTCATCGCTCGGCCCTCGAAAGGCTGCGGAAAAGGATCGGCGCGTTTTGACCGAGGGGAGGACATGATGGACGGCCTGTGCAGCGACGCGGAGTTGCAGGAGCTGATGGAAGCGATGCAGTCGGATTCGAGCGACGAACTCGAACATGCCGACCGCCTGATCTCCGATCATCCCGAAGATCCGCGCCTGCATTTCCTGCGCGGTTCGATCCTGGCCAGCATCGGCCGTCCGATCGAGGCGCTGCCGGCACTGCGCGCCGCGGTCGAGCTCGCGCCCGACTTCGCCATCGCCCGGTTCCAACTCGGCTTCTTCCAGCTGACCTCGGGCGAGGCGGCCAACGCCCTTTCCACATGGGGGCCGCTCGCCTTGCTTCCCGAGCAGAACTATTTGCGCATGTTCGTGGCCGGCCTTACCCACCTCATCCGCGACGAGTTCGACGAGGCGATCGCCCAGCTTCGGGCCGGCATCGCGATGAATGACGAGAACCCCCCGCTCAACCGCGACATGCAGCTGATCGTCGAGCAGACCAGCGCTCTGGCGGTCGGCGGCCCGGCGGCGGAGGAGGGTGAGGCGGCGTCGGCGACCAGCTTCCTGCTCGACCAGCTGTCCGGCGGCGGCAAGGCCCACTGACGCCAGGGCCCGGCGAATGACCCGGATCAGCCAAGCCGACCACGTCCTGCTGCTGCTGCGCGAGCAGCTCCAGAAGATCGGGCGGTCGCGCAAGGAGCGCACCGGCCGCGCCGCGCCGGCAAGGGGCGCCACGCCCCGTCCGATCGCGCGGCTGCAGGCGATGGGATCGCTCGAGGAGGGCGAGGAATTCCGGCGGACCCTGGTGCGGGCGATCCTCACCGAAGAGATGGGCGAGGCAATGGCGAACGACCCGTCGTTCCAGGCGGTGGTGGACAATGTCTACCGGATGATCAGCGCCACTCCCGACGGCCAGGAGCTGATCGACCGCGCCGGCCGGCAGCTGCGCGGCGGCAGCTGATCCGCGCCGGCCTCAGCTGAGGCCCATTCCGAGTTTGGCCAAGGCCTGGCCGATGGTCCTCCCGCTGCCGTCGATCGGGGCATTGACGGCGGTTTCGTAGATTCGCTTCGCCGTCGCCTGGTCGCCGGCCCCGGCGGCGAGCAGCGACCGCGCCAGCGCCGCCGAATAGCATTGCCGGTCGAGTCGAAGCGCGATCTCGCTCCTCTCGCGCGCGCCCTCGGCATTGCCTTCCAGAAGGTCGAGCACGGCGAGCGAGCCGTGCGTCTCGGCGAAGGTGTCGTCGAGCGCGAGCGCGGTCTCGAAGCGGGCGCGGGCGGCGGCCATGTCCTTGTTGACGAAATGCGCCCAGCCGGCCGCGATCCAGGAGCCGAGATGATCGCCGAACATCTCGGCGCCGCGGTCGATGTCGGCCGCGGCCTCGGGCGTCGACCCGGTGAGCAACCTCGCCAGCCCTCGCCCGACCCAGGCCCGCGGCACCTGCTGGTTGCGCTCGAGGGCGCGGTCGAACAGGTCGAGCGCCTCGGTGGCGCGCTCCTCGCCGAGGGCAAGCGTGCCCAGCGTCGCGAGCGCGTCCGGATGCTCGCCGCCCTTGGCCGCGCAGGCCGCGGCGAGATCGGCGTCCTCGACGTCGAGCGCCAGCACCGAAACCGCGGCCATCAGCGGCGGGTAGGAAGGATGGATCTCGACATATTCGCGGGCCCGCTCGGCGGCCTCGTCGAACTGGCCCCGGTCGTGGAGGATCTGCACCTGGAGCATCGCGGCCTGGGGGAGGGCGCGGGCGAGATCGTTGTCGACTATTTCCAGCGCGCGGTCGAAATCCTTGTTCATCGCGCTGGCCCAGGCGAGGTTGAAGCGCACGCCCTGATCGTCGACGCCGCCGTCGACGAGCCGGCCGAACATCTCGGCGGCGCGGTCATATTGCTTCGTCTGCAGCGCGGCGAGGCCGGCCAAATTGCATTCCCGCGGCGGCAAAGGCTCGATCGCGGCGTAACGGTCGAGCAGCTCCGACGCGAGCTCGGGCTGGCGCTCGGCGAGCGCGGTGTCGGCCGCATCCGCGAGCAAGGCCAGGTTCGCCGGGTCGGCGTCGAGCAGCGGCAGCAGCCGCTCGAGACGGGACGGCGGGGCGGCCTGCGCAGCATCGGTGGAACCGGTCATGGAATCGACTCTCCGTGGAGGGGCAGAAGACGTCCGGACGGGCGCGAAGGCAAGCGGTTATGCCTCGAGCCGGATGATGTCGAACGAGCGAAGGTTGATGCGCATCGGTATCTCGTTGACCGACAGCACCGACAGCCGCGGCACGCTGCGCTTGGTGAAGGCCTTCAAGTGCCGCCTTATCTCAGCGCCGCACAGCAGCACCGGCGAGCGGCCCTCGCGATGCATGTCCTCGGCGAGCGTGGAGAGCTTGCGGATCAGCTGGTCGGCGAGGCGAGGCTCGACCGGAAGCATGCCCGCAGCCCCGCTTTGGCCGAGATTGCTGCTGATCTGGTTCTCGATCCTCGGATCGAGGCTCAGCACGGCGAGGTCGTGATGCTTGCCGCGCAGCTGATGGCAGATCGAATAGCTGAGCCGCTGGCGGATCAGCTCGGTCAGCTCGCCGGGGTCCTTTTGCGACCGCGCCAGATCGGCGAGATGCTCGAGGATGAGATCGAGGTTCGCGATCGACACGCCCTCGCTAAGCAGGTTCTGAAGCACCCGCTGGACGTCGGAGATGGTGAGGCTGTTCGGGATCAGCTCCTCGAGCAGCCCGGGCTGCCGCTCGCGCGTGTCCTCGAGCATCTTCACCACCACTCCGCGGGTGACCAGGGTCGCCATCTCGCTTTGAACGATCTCCGCGAAATGGGTCATCAGCACCGTCACCGGGTCGATCACCTTCACCCCGGCCTGGCGGGCGTCGGCCGCGGCGCCGGACTCGATCCACAAGGCCGGCAGGTTGAAGGCCGGGTCGCGGGTCTCGATGCCCTCGAGCTTGAGGCCGTTCGCCGTCGCAGGCGCGATCGCGAGCAAGCGGTCAGGGTGGATTTCGGCGGCGCCGAAGCGGGCGCCGAACAGCCGAATCTCATATTCGAGCGTGCCCAGCCCCGAGCCTTCGACGGTGCGCACGCCGGGAAAGCCGATTCCGAAATCCTGCTCATGGACCCGGCGCAGGCTGGCGATGCGGTCGGTGATCAGCGCTTCCTCGTCCTTCCAGGCGGCGGCGAGTTCGCTGCCGAGCCGGATTTCCAGCGCCGGCGCCGGGCCCGAGCTCGCCATTTCGCCGTTCTGCGCGGCGTCGGCTTCGCCCGTCTCGGCGCCCGACAGACTCTTGCGGGCGCGGTACCAGGCGAAGACCGAGGCGGCGATGATGAGCAGGATCGGCCATTTCGGCATGCCCGGAAGCAGCAGCAGGGCCATCAGCACGATGGCGACGATCAGCGGAATGCGCGGCACCGAGGCGAGCTGGCGGAAGACTTCGGTGCTGAGCTCCTTGTCGGCCGAGGATCGGGTGACGATGATGCCGGTGGCGATGGCGATGATGAGGGCCGGAAGCTGGGTGGCGATGCCGTCGCCGATGGTCAGAAGGGTGAAGCGTTTCAGCGCCTCGTCCCACGCCATGCCGTGCTGGACCATGCCGATGATCCAGCCGGCGATGATGTTGATCAGGAGGATGATGATGCCGGCGACGGCGTCGCCCTTCACGAACTTGGACGCGCCGTCCATCGAGCCGTAGAAGCTCGCTTCCTTCTCCAGCTCCTCGCGGCGCCGGATCGCCTCCTTCTGGTCGATGAGGCCCATGTTGAGGTCGGCGTCGATGCTCATCTGCTGGCCGGGCATCGAATCGAGCATGAAGCGGGCCGCGACCTCGGAGACGCGCTGCGCGCCGGAGGTGACGACGATATACTGGACGACGATGAGGATGCAGAAGACGACCAGGCCGATGATGAAATTGCCCTGGACGGCGAAGGTGCCGATCGAATTGATCACGTCGCCGGCATTGGCGCCGGTGAGGATCAGCCGGGTCGCCGCCACGCTGAGCGACAGCCGGAACAACGTCGCGACCAGCAGCAGCGATGGGAAGGTCGAGAATTCGACCGGCTTGCCGACATAGAAGGTGAGCAGAAGGATCGTCAGGGCGAAGCCAAAATTGGTGATGATCGACAGATCGAGCATCGCCGGCGGAATCGGCGCGAACAGGATCATCAGGATGAGCACCATCCCGATCACCAGGCCGAGGTCCTTGTTATTGCGCAGGGATTGAATGAGCATCTTGGTTCTTCGACTGGTTGGTGGATCGGGCGTGGTGGAGCTTGAGGTAGAGCGCGGCGACCGCATGATAGTCGCCGCCGCCGACCTCGCGGCCGGTCTCGCAGCGGGCGTAGAGGCCGCGGGCGAGCGCTCGGTCCTCGAAGATCGGGATGCCGAGGCGGAAAGCCTCCCGCTTTATCGCCAGCGCATAATTGTTGCGCGCCTTGGCGGCGACGGTCGGCGCGGCCATGCGCGCCGGATCGTAGGCCAGGGCGACGGCGAAATGCTGCGGGTTGACGACGACCAGGTCCGATCCCGGCAGCGAGCCGAGCGACTTGCCCTGCTTGGCGAATTCGGCGTGAAGCTGCTTGCGCTTCTGCTTGATCCTCG
Source organism: Sphingomonadales bacterium (assembly GCA_034668485.1). Taxonomy (GTDB): domain Bacteria; phylum Pseudomonadota; class Alphaproteobacteria; order Sphingomonadales; family Sphingomonadaceae; genus Allosphingosinicella. Next base: position 4,150 of record JAXDPG010000164.1, on the reverse strand, counting down.
GCTCGCCCTCGCGGTCCTTGGTTTCGCGGGTCACTTCGCGCCGGCTCATCCGCATCTGCTTGTGGAACTCGCGGCGGACGATGATCTGGTCGATCGCGGCGAAGAAGATGGCGACCAGGATGAAGAGCATGAGCAGCCGCATCGCGCCGCTGCCCATCGCTCCGGCCAGGCCCTCGGCGCCTTCCTGCGCCCGCCCCGGCGTCGATACGAGCGACCAGACCAGCAGGGTGGTGACGGTCGCATAGGCGGCCAGCTTGACGACGTTCTTGAGCGCTTCCTTGACCATCCGTATCGAGAAGATGCGCTTGAAGCCCTTGGCGGGATTGAGGCGGCTGAAATCGGGCTTCAGGGGATGGGAGCTGAAGACGAGGCCGCGCAGCTGGACGATCTCGAGCAGCAGCACGATTAGCACCACGGTGCCGCCGAGCAGCAGCAGCGGCCGAAGCGCAGGCCAGTAGAGGGCGCCGGCAAGTGCGGCCGCCTCCTGCGGATCGCGGGCGGCGGCGCCGGTGGCGAGGGCGTGCCGCATCAGCTGGGCGAGGTCGGCGACCAGCCGCTCGCCGGCGGCGACCGCGAACCCGGCCAGCGCGACCAGCCCGGCGACGAAGCCGAGGTCCATGCCGCGCGCGACCTGTCCCTTCTCCCGCGCCCTCCGCAGCTTGAACGGGGTCGGCTCCTCGCTGCGATTCTGCTCCTGCCCCTCGGCCATCAGACGCGGCCCTTGGTGGGCATCGGCATCGGCGCGGCGCCCATCAGATCAGATCCGCGGCCGTCTGCAGCGCGTAGCGCAGCATGCGCAGGAACAAGGCGGACGACAAAGCGAGCCCGATCGGCAGGATGGCGAGCACGGCCAGCGTCTTCACCTGGAAGCCGAGCAGCAGCACGTTCATCTGCGGCAGCGTTCGCGACATGAAGGCGACGGCAAGGTCGAGCACGAACAGGACCAGCATCACGAGCCCCGCCGCTCCGAACGCCATCACGAAGACCGCCGACATATAGGCGACCAGAGCCGCGACCGAATCGCCGCCGGCCACCGCCGCGCCGAGGGGCACCTGCGCCACCGACTGGGCCCAGATGGCAAGCAGGTCCGTTGGGCCGCCGGTGGCGAAGAAGATCGCCGCCGCCGCATAGGCGAAGAAGGTCCCGACCAAAGGCATCTGCGCCCGGGTCGTCGGATCGATCAGCACGGCGAGGCCGAAGCCGGCCTGGATGTCGATCGCGCGCCCCGCGGTCAGCAGGGCGGCGAAGGCGATCTGAAGCGTCAGAGCCAGGCCGATCCCCATCAGCAGTTCCGCAATCGCGGTGAGGAACAGGCCGCGCGACCAGAAATCGCTCTGCCACGTCTGCTGCGGATGGCCGGCGACCAGCCAGGCCGCCAGTGTGATCGCCAGCATCACGCGCACCATCGCCGGCACCCTGAGCAGGGTGAAGGGCGGCGCGAAGGCGAAAGCCGGCGCGATTCGCAGAGTGACGAGCAAGGCCGCCACCGCCTGATTCGCCAGCTCCTCCACGTCGCCGCGCCTCCCCCGCTTGCGCCCCGCTCATCCGGCCAAGGTCGGAATGAGCAGATAAAGCGACATGGCGAAGCTGGTCACCCGCCCCATCATCCACGGGCCGATCGCGATCAGAAGGAAAGCGGTGGTGAGGATTTTCGGGACGTAGGAGAGGGTTATCTCCTGAAGCTGCGTCGTCACCTGAAACACGCTGATCATCAGCCCGACGACCAGAGTCGCGATCAGGATCGGCCCCGCGACGAGGAGGCTGTTCCACAGCATATCGTTCAGGAAATTAAGTGCCCGATCGGAACCCACGGATTTCGCCCCCAAGCGTCCTCCCCAGTCCGGACGCTTCAGGAAAAGCTATTGGAATTAAGGCGCTTAAGCAATCGGAATCTTTGCCCGCCGAGGCCCCGGACGCCCCGAAGCACGCCGCGGCGATCTCGCCGCAGCTTCGCCCTGCGCTCGGCCGCAGCCTCTTTGGTGCCTTGGGTGAAACAACGGTCGCGACGCCGGCTCAGCATCAATAATGCAGCGCCCGCCCGTACGCATCGAGCACGCTCTCGTGCATCATCTCGCTCAGGGTCGGATGCGGGAACACCGTGTGCATCAAATCCTCCTCGGTCGTCTCGAGCTGGCGCGCCACCGCATAGCCCTGGATCAGCTCCGTGACCTCCGCGCCGACCATGTGGGCGCCGAGCAATTCCCCCGTCTCCGCGTCGAACACCGTCTTGACGAAGCCTTCCGCCTCGCCGAGCGCGATCGCCTTGCCGTTGCCGATGAAGGGGAATTTGCCGACCTTGACCGTCTTGCCGGCCGCTTTCGCGGCGGCCTCGGTGAGCCCGACCGACGCCACCTGCGGCCTCGAATAGGTGCAGCCCGGTATGTTCCAAGTGTCGAACGGATGGGGCTTCCTGCCCGCGATCGCTTCCACGCACACCACGCCCTCGTGGCTCGCCTTGTGCGCCAGCCAGGGCGGGCCGGTGACGTCGCCGATCGCGTAGATCCCCTCGACGTTGGTGCGGCCGAAGCCGTCGGTGACGATGTGGCCGCGGTCGGTCTTCACGCCCAGGGCCTCGAGACCGATCCCCTCCGTATTGGGAACGATGCCGATGGCGACGATGGCGTGGCTGAACTCGGCCGGGCCGACGCCCTTGATCGCCGCCTTCACACCGTCGGGTCCAGCTTCAAGCTTCTCCACCCCCGAGCCGACATGGATCTTCATCCCCTGCTTGGTCAGCGCCTTGTGGACGAACGCGCTCACCTCCTCGTCCTCCACGGGGAGGACCCGCTCCAGCATCTCGACGATGGTGACCTCGGCGCTCATGTCCGAATAGAAGCTGGCGAACTCGACGCCGATCGCGCCCGATCCAATCACCAACAATTTGGTCGGCATGACCTTGGGCACCATCGCGTGCCGGTAGGTCCATATCCGCTCCCCGTCCGCCTTGGCGAAGGGCAGGTCGCGGGCACGGGCGCCGGTGGCGACGATGATGTGCTTGGCCTCGAGAACCTTATCCCCGACGGTGAGCTTTCCCTTCCCGGCGAGCTTGCCCTCGCCCTCGACGACGGTGACCTTGTTCTTCTTCATCAGCCCCTTGACGCCGGCGTTGAGCTGGCCGGCGACCTTGCGGCTGCGGTCGACGATCTTCGCCAGGTCGAACGAGACTTTCTCCGCCGACAGCCCGTAGGCGGAGGCGTGGGTGAGATAATGGTTGATCTCGGACGTGCGCAGCAGCGCCTTGGTCGGGATGCACCCCCAGTTGAGGCAGATCCCGCCCAGCTTCTCCCGCTCGACGATCGCCACCTCGAGCCCGAGCTGGCTCGCCCGGATCGCGGCGACATAGCCGCCGGGCCCCGAGCCAAGGATTATGAGATCGTAGGTGTCAGCCAATGTCGCGCTCCATTGGAAGGATCATCATCGCTCCGCCCAGGAGAGGAACAGCCAGGCGAACAGGGTCACCGCCGCGAACAAAGGGAGCGACCAGCCGAGCGGGGTGTCGCCAAGGGTGAAGCGGACGAGGCCGATGCGCGACCATGTACCGAGCTGGCCCTGGTCCCCGCTGAACACATAGGGGATGGCGAGCGAGGCGACGAGGCCGGTCAAGATCGCCTTGCCCAGGGCCATGTCAGGCCAGCATCGCCAAGGGGGCTTCGACGAGCCGCTTGAACGCCTGCATCAGCCGGGCGCCGTCGGCGCCGTCGATGGCGCGGTGGTCGAAGCTGCCGGTGGCGGTCATGATCGTCGCCACCTGGAGGCTGTCGTCGATCACCCAGGGCTTCTTCTCGCCGGCGCCGATCGCCATGATCATCCCCTGCGGCGGGTTGATCACCGCCGAGAAGACCGAGATCCCGTACATCCCCATGTTCGACAAACTCGCCGTCCCCCCCTGATATTCCTCGGGCTTCAACTTGCCGTCGCGGGCGCGGGCGGCCAGGTCCTTCATCTCGGTCGCGATGCGCGAGAGCGGCTTGGAGTCGGCCTCGGCGACGACTGGGGTGATCAGGCCGCCCGGGATCGACACCGCGACCGAGATGTCGGCGCGCTTGAACGTCACGAGTTCGTTGCCCGTATACTGGACGTTGCATTCGGGCACTTCCATGAGCCCGGCCGCGAGCGCCTTGATCAGCAGGTCGTTGACGCTCAGCTTTAC